>CAZUDJ010000047.1:0-4727 GCA_964618575.1 uncultured Gammaproteobacteria bacterium
TTATTTAAAACCTCTTGATAACTAGCTAAAAGTTCTTCATCACTAATTTGCTCTAAAGTTTCCGCATCAGCCCCGCTTTGCAAAAGCAAATTTCGAAGTTCGGCTACTGTAATGCCACCGGAAAGCGCTTGCTCTAAATTGTCTTTATCTACATCACTAGGTAAAACTAGCTCACCCAAGCCACCTCCCTCTACATCTAAATCGACCTCCACGCCATCAGTACTAGTGGCTTTAGCTACAACTTCATCATAATAATTATTAGAACTCAAACAGTTTTCTCCCTCTGGGCACAGTGGGTCACTTCCTCGCTTAATTTCATCATAATCGGAGATGCCGTCACTATCGGTGTCCTCTAAGTAGGGCGAAGTACCATATAAATAGATCTCATCATAGTCACTTAGACCGTCTCCATCGGTGTCTAAGTTCTCATCTAAAGCACTGTCATTATTTAAAACAATATCTCCTGAACTATCTACGGGTGCTTTGAAGGGATTTAAGACCTTGGCTCTAAGTTGCCAAAAACCTAAAAAAATAACTGCCACTACTAGCACTAAAAAAACAGAAACAGTGGTTTTCTGCGTCTTAAACAGATGGCTAAAGCTTTCTTTTCCTGAGTCAGGGGCTAGTTTATTTAGACTATTCATAATATAAAATCAAAATAAGAAAAACTGCTTAATTTAATTTTATTATAACATGAATTGACGTATAGCCGCAAATAAGTCGTACCAATTTTCTAAGCTTAAATTCTCGGCTCGACTACCTTTTGAAATTTTTAGAGAATCAAATGTTTCGCTAATGATACTTGGGTCAATTTGCAAGCCACCAGCTAAATTATTTTTTAGCATTTTTCGTTTAGCGCTAAAAGCTGCCTTAAGAATTCTAAAAAACAACCTATCATCCTCAGGGCTAAACTTCTTCTTTGTAAGAGTAATTTTTATAACAGCGCTATCGACTTTAGGCTCTGGCCAAAAGTTACCTGCCTTCACTTCTCTTACAAATTCTGGCTGGCCATAATGTTGTACGGAAAGTGCCAGTAAGTTCATCTTTGGTGGCTCTGCCAATATTCTCATCACCACCTCTTTTTGTAACATCAAAACCATTGATGTAGGGGCTCCTTTATGTAGAGAAAGGAAAAGGCGAAGAAATATTGAACTAATGTTGTACGGTAAATTTGCCACTATTTTATAGGGACCGGAAAAATTTTCTAAAACATTAAAGCGAAGAATGTCTTCATTTACAAGCTCCACTTTGGTGTTATCACTAGCACTAAAACCAACCTGCAGATAGTTAAAAATTTCTCTATCTAGTTCAACAGCCACAACTCTTTTAGCTTGCTCAGCTAACTTTACCGTCATAAAGCCTAAACCCGGACCAACCTCTAAGACCTCATCGCTATCTTTAATTTCAGCCGCGGCCACAATCTCACTATATACGCGTTCATTAGTCAAAAAATTTTGACCTTTAGAGCGACTGGGCTTTATTTCAAAGAGACGACAAACCTCCTTTGTTTTCTTAGCTAAATCTAGCATTATTTTATTTAATTACGATATTGATTAACTTTCCCTTTACAAATATTTTCTTAATCACTTCCTTCCCTTCCAACCACTTAAAAATACTAGGTTCTTCTTCTATCATAGAGAAAGCCTCATCCTCCTCTATATCAAAGGGCACATTTAGAGTTCCCCTTAGTTTTCCGTTTACCTGAACCACTAAAGATATAGTTTCATCTTTAATTAAAGTCTCGTCGTAGCTTGGCCACTTAGATAAAAATACACTGTCTTTGTTGCCTAAGTTAGCCCAAATTTCCTCACTAATATGGGGCGCAAAAGGGGCTAATATTTGTATTAGCATCGCTATATCTGAGTTTTTTAAAGGAGTTTTAGCTTCTTTCTTTTGATAAGCTACTATTTCATTTACCAGTATCATCATTGCAGAAACCGCTGTATTAAATCTAAAGGCGGGAATATCTTCACTCACCTTCTTAATAGTTTTATGAAGCAATGACTTAATGACCTTGTCTTCGCTAAGCTCTCCTTTAAAACTACTAAGGCTTATAATTTTTTCTAAAAACTTATAAACACCATTTAAGCCTTTGCTGCTCCAAGCACAAGATTGCTCAAATGGGCCCATAAACATCTCATAAAGGCGCAAAGAGTCAGCACCATACTGAGAAACAATATCATCTGGATTTACCACATTACCCCAGCGCTTGCTCATTTTTCTAGCATCTTCACCCATTATTAAGCCTACATGTTTGAGTTTTGTAAATGGCTCATCATAATTTACCACCCCAATATCAAAAAGGAATTTATGCCAAAAGCGAGCGTAGATAAGATGGCGAGTAGCATGTTCTGCCCCACCAACATAGAAATCAACTGGAGACCAATACTTCTCCTTCTTCTTATCAACTAATGCTTTATCATTATGAGGGTCAATGTAGCGCAAATAGTACCAACAAGAGCCTGCCCATTGGGGCATAGTATTAGTTTCCCGCTTGGCTTTGCCATCACATTTAGGGCAAGTAGTATTTACCCAAGAATCTATCGCCGCTAGCGGTGATTCACCGGTTCCAGTTGGCTCATAGCTTTTAACATCAGGGAGCAATAAAGGTAAGTCTTTGTCAGGAAGGGCAACTACACCACACTTTTGACAATGCACTAAAGGAATAGGCTCGCCCCAGTAACGTTGGCGAGAGAAAACCCAGTCCTTTAAGCGATAATTTATTTTCTTTTTACCTAAATTATTTTCTTCTAACCAAAGCGCCATTTTCTCTCGCGCAACAATAGAAGGCAAATCACTAAACTCAGCTGAGTTAATGAGCTCTCCCTCTAAAGTATAAGCCGCCTTGCCTTCCAAAGGTATTTGACCATTGAAATCGGTAATCACAGTTTTAATTCTAAGCCCATACTTCTTAGCAAATTCATAATCTCTCTCATCGTGAGCGGGAACAGCCATAATGGCACCTGTGCCATAAGAATTTAAAACATAATCAGCAATAAAAATATCTACCTCTTCATTGCTAAAAGGATTAATTGCCTTTAGTCCTTTTAACTTAAGGCCGGTTTTTTCACGACTAGCACTAAGCCTCTCTTCTTCACTAATTAACTTAAGAGCACTATTATATTTCTCTACTTCGTCGTAGTTTTCTATTTTATCTTTTAATTTAGAAACTAAAGGATGCTCTGGCGCTAAAACTATGTAAGTACAGCCAAAAATTGTATCTACACGGGTAGTAAAGACAGAAACATCTTCTCCTGTGTTGACAATTTTAAAACTTGCCTCTACTCCCTCACTCCTACCTATCCAATTTCTTTGCATCTCTTTAGTTGACTCCTCCCAGTCTGGTAATTTGTCAAGATCGTAGAGCAATCTATCAGCATAGTCAGTAATTTTTAGAACCCATTGTCGCATTGGCTTTTGCTCTATCTCACTACCACAACGCTCACAACGGCCACCCTCTAAATCTTCATTGGCAAGTCCTGTCTTACAAGACGGACACCAATTAATTGGCTCAAAAGATTCGTGGGCTAGCCCACGCTCAAACATACGCAGAAATGTCCATTGTGTCCATTTATAATATTCCGGATCAGTTGTATTTATCTCCCTTTCCCAGTCATAGGAAAAACCAATAATTTCTAGTTGTGCCTTAAAGAGCTTTATGCTTTCCGCTACTGCAATCTTTGGATTAAGCTTATTTTTAATGGCATAATTTTCTGCTGGTAGCCCAAAAGCATCAAAGCCCATAGGATGAAGGACGTTGTAGCCTTGCATACTTTTTTGGCGAGCTAAAATATCTGTTGCGATATAGCCTTTAGGATGGCCCACATGTAGACCGGCCCCTGAGGGATAGGGAAACATGTCTAATATATAATATTTAGGCCTATCCTTGTCCTCCCTGGTTTTATACAAATTATTTTCTCGCCATATTTCTTGCCATTTTTTTTCAATTTCTTGATGCTTATACATAAATTTTTTATTTAGCTAAAAAACTATACCTTTATCTCAAGTAGTACTGGCGCATGATCTGAGCCATAGACCTGATCAAGTATATCCGCTTGTTTAATAGATTTTTTTAGTTTATCTGATACACAAAAATAGTCAATCCGCCAGCCAACATTACGTTCTCGGGCAAAGGCACGGTAGCTCCACCAAGAATATTTCACTTTATCACCATTTATAAATCTAAAAGTGTCGATAAAACCTGAATCTAGAAACTTATCCATAGCCTGTCTTTCCTCAGGAGTAAAGCCAGGGCTACCTACATTTTGCTTAGGCCGAGCCAAGTCAATCTCACGGTGAGCAACGTTTAAGTCGCCAGTAACAATGACGGGCTTGTTTTTCTCTAGCTCCTTGGCTTTAGAAAGTAGGGCTTCATTGAAGGCTAACTTATAGTCTAGGCGAGATAATGCCGGATTAGCATTGGGGTAATAACAATTAAAAAGATAAAACTTCTTAAATTCTATTATCTGCACCCTACCCTCGTCGTCAAAAATATCACTTCCTAAAATTTCAATTTCTCCTAGTATTTCCCCAGCGGCAAGAATATCATCTTTAATTAAGGTGGCCGTGCCACTATAGCCTGGTCTTTTAGCGGATTGCCAAAAACTTTTGTAGCCAGGAAAGCTAATTTGCTCCTTTTCTAAAGCGCTTTCTGATATTTTTATCTCTTGTAGACAAAGCACATCTGGCTTATGGGTTTTAATAAAATCGGGCAAGCCCTTCTTTAT
>CAZUDJ010000048.1:0-4663 GCA_964618575.1 uncultured Gammaproteobacteria bacterium
TAGCTTTTCATTTAAACATTAATTTAAAATGTTCATAATTATTTCTTTTTACTAGCATCTAATCTTTTTATTTCTTGAGAAATAGTTTTATGTTCTAAACTACCCGGCGCATAATCTTGCAGTATCTTCTCTAACTCCTCTACTAAGGTGGAGCTGACTGTCACTGTCTTTTTTACTTCTTCCCTTGTTTTATCCACTTCTAAAGTATCAGGCTTTTTAAAGCTAGGGCCTGCCTTAGTTTCTACTTTTTTAGGACTGCTTGTTTTAGTTAAGGCTTCCTGTCTTTTTTCTTTTTCATTGGAAGTTTCTCGCTTGTGCCTTGTAACTTCTTTTCTTTCTTTTTTTAAACTTGTTGCCGGTGGAGATAATACCTCAAAACCTTCCGGCACATTTTGAAAGTCTGCTTCTAGATATGAATCTAGATTACTTATATTGTTGTTAAATTTAAGGATACGTAGCGCTAAAACTTTTTCCGCATCAGAGAATAAACTAACTGCTTTTGAGGACAGAAATTCAGCAATATTTAAATCATTTGCGCTTAAGCCATAGACCTTAATAAAAGCTCTAAGTAAGCTAGAGATAGTAGCTGGCTTTTCTTCATCGGTGTCAATTAAATTAGCGCTAGCGATCTTTTCTTGATTGGAAAGCAAGGCAGGTGAAACTGCTGTATGGAAAAATTCATCCTCTATCCAGACAAGAACAAAGGAGTAGTTAAATTCATACAGCTCATCTAAATTATTTGATTTTAAAATTTTTAAAAAATCACCACTTAGAGTTTTGAGTAAATCTTTTTTTCGACTTTCAATATCCGCTTCTCTTTCTTCTTTGCTTAAATCTAAATCTAAGGTATCGATCGTATCATCGGCTAAGACGTCTTTGAAATCATCACTCACTTCACCTTCTTCTTCCACTATCTCATCATCTGAAAGTTGTTCTTGAAAATATTCTTTCTCCTTAGCAATGGCTAATTGTTGCTCGGCGATAAGAGCCGCATAGCGACTTAAGTCTACACCATGGCTCTTTAAATATTTTTCCACTTCACCACCTAACCAATCGTCAAAAATCAACAACCTAGCACCAGCCACCTCTATTGCTAAAGATAGGGCCTGGTCAGCACCTATTCCTAAAAAATCTTTAATTTTATTTTCTAAACCATTTAACTCTACTTCTTTTACTATAATTCCTGAAATAAGCAAAGTAATAGAAGCCCATTTGTCAGACTCCACATTAGCCAGACTAAAAATATCACTATTTATACTAGCCCCTTTAAGTGACATAGCATAGGAGCGAGTAGGCTCAGGTAGATTATTTAGTTTTTCGTACAAGTTTTTAATTTCCCACATATTTTAGTAGCTTAATATGGCTGCGTTAGCTTGAATGTCTGTATAAATTTTAGGAGGGGTGGCCCTTGTGCCGTCTGGATTTATAATATTGCCAGCTCTAGACTTAGCTAAAATATCATCCCGAATAGCTCTGACTAACTCGGCATTACCACCATCCATCATCATGGCATTAAGTTGTCCAACTGTAATACTAGCGCGCACTGCAGACTGCACATCACTATTATTTTTATAGTCATCAGCACTCATATTATTTAAATTCTTCCCTTTTGCACTCCTTACGTATTGCTGTAGCGCAGCTGTATCCAAGGTGTCAGTGTTATCCTTAAATGAACCTCCCCAGTCGCCATTAATATCGGCTTGTATCTTGGCCAGGTGGAAAGTCTCGTCTTTTCTTTGGCTAGGGCTAAGGTTAGGATTAGCATATGCTTCATTTTTTCTTTTTTGTAATCCTGATGATAGCTGAGCTTTAGCGTTAGCACCTCTTTCACTTACCATTTTTTGAATGGTAGGGACAAAGTTTGCTCCCTTTTGCTCTTGAACTGCCTTTAAGAAACCACTGTTTCCTAGAGCCTCATCGCCGACTTTGTTTAAATCAACCTTGCCCGCAGAAAGTCTCTTCTTAAATCTTGTATTATCAATCTCAGAATCAAAGTCGTAATTTAAATCTGGGCGCTTAGCATCCATTTCATCATTAAACTTGGAGCTTAGATTAGGATTAGCATTAACATACTTTCTCGCTTCCTCAACTTCAGTCTTAGTTTTAAAGGAACCCTTGCTTGCCTTTATCATGGCCAGTGCCATCTTATCAACTGCTGAGGTAGCGGCGCTAGCTAACTTACGGTCTATTTCACCAGAGTTTAAGTTCATTTCACTAAGCCTAGCTTTAGACTCATCAACTTTTTTCTCCTGAGCTTTATTATTTTCAACATTAACCGAGCGGTAGTTTTGTCTTTTCGCGTCAGTAAAGGCAGCCTCCGCTCCTGTCATAGCTTTTACCTCTTTGCCACCGCTAGTCTTTAAGACATTATTAGTTAGTGCTCCCTGCTCATCCACCTCTACCATCTTACCCTTATTACTTCCCTCTGCCGCTCGTCTGTACTGCTTACCGTTATAAGACATGGTAGCCATTTCACTTTCACTTTCCTTATTCTTATCAAATTTAGCGGCCTCAAAGTAATCTCTTCTCTTCTCAGCCAACTCTTGTTGTTCTGGGGTTCCAGTCTGCTTACCTTTAAAAATAGCTAACTTGCGATTTGCAAAAGTCTTAGCACTAAGTGCACTTTGGCCAACTAAACCTCTGTCCCCATATTTACTAGTTCCTCTGGCCTGGTCTATCTTATGCCCTACTGCCTTATCAGCTGTACTTAAAACAGTGCCACCAGCTCTTTTAATTCCCCCCGCTGCTTTTTTACCAGCTAACTTAGTCTTAGCTAAAGCGTAGCCACCAGCTGCGCCACCGGCAGCCAAGCCAATTCCCTTAAGTTTACCCATAGTCTTTCCGGCAACTCCGCCAGCTGCACCACCTATACCTTGAGCTATCTGCATACCACCAATTAACATAGCAATGGAGATGATAAACTGCATCATTATGTCAGTGGTGCTATGCGTAGCAAGAACATCATCGGCCTCAGCATTTTGCGCTATCATAGCATCAGTTTCAGTATCACTTATATTACTTAAACCCTCCACCTTATTAGCTGAGCCCAGTGAGGCAAATGATAGCCATATAAAGAAAGCTAGGACTGGACCGATAAGTAAATTTTTAGTGAATTCTGACCACCACTTAGAAGAGTAGCTTGCTCCTCCAGGAAAAGAAGCTAGAAGATAAGCAAAGGGAGAAAGGACAACATAAACCCAGATCATAATAATACGCATAACTAACATTGCCACCATAGCCGCAACAACAGCTAGCGCAATAACAGCGTATATAACAGCCAGTACATAGGCAGCGGTGAGTTCCCAGCCACTATTTCCAGTGTCAGATTTCAAGTCTTGCCAACTAGCAATTCCTAACATTTCTGTTAAACTTCCGGCTCCAATTTCAGAAAATGCATTTACAAAAGTTAACATCACTACTTGAGAAATATCGATAAGAAGTCCACAAATTGTTTTAGAGAAGTTAATTAAAATAGCCATCAAAATTAACTTCGGTAGCCATTGTTTATAATTATACTTTTCTTGTTGCAGTATTGTGGCAAAGGATATTATAAGGAGAATGACAATAAAAAACATATTGGCAATATCTCTGGCAACCACCCAGCCCAACTCTACAGCTGGTGAATTTACAAACTCATTATAACGAGCTACATAAATTAAAACCGCCATTAACTTGGCTAAAACCCAACCTAAGGCAGAAACAATTGCTCGGGCTAGGCTGCCGACTATGTCCGTTGCCCAGTTAGCCTGAGCGCTGGGGCCAATTAAAACAAAAGCAAGAACTACAATAAACAAGGCACCTAAGGCAGCTTTTCTTTTGTTTGATATTTTTTTAAGTTTGTTTAACATATAATATTAAATCCTATTTACCTGTAAAAAATTCTACTACTTTCCCAGCGGTGGAATCCCAGACCCAACCAACTAAAGCGCCAAATAATTTAAAGGGATTATCAACTACATCTAAGATTATTCCTACTATACCAACAATCACTAAAATTATTACGATACAACCAAGGTTTAAACAGCCCAGACCAATTTTTTCTGCTACTCCAACTGAGCCACTCATTTTCTTAGCAAGTTCACCTTCAGCAGCGCCAGAAGTGCCTACACCAGGTCTATCGGTCCACTCCTCTCCTAGTTTACAGAAAAAATTATTACCAACTACTAGACCTAAGAAAACGTGGGTATTTATCCAAAGAAGAGTTAAGCCAAAGCTAGTAATTAGATTTGCCCAGGCGGCTCGCAGAAGGGCGCTAGTACTAGTTCTTATCGGGGCCGCTCCCTTCTTAGCTAAAGATCCACCTTTCTTTTCTTTTCCTTCTAATTTTTCCTTTCTCTTCTTCTGGATAACTGCTTGGCGTAAACTACTTGGCTCTTCTTCTAAAAAATTAGCATCCTCACTGCCACTAGATCCTCTTCTAGCTGCCCGCAATTCTCCCGACCTAGCCCTACTAGCACTTCTACTGTTAGCGGCTAAAAGCTCTGCATCTAAACCTTGTCCGGAAGAATTTTCTGGCTCCATATCATCATATTCTTAAGTTAATTAATTACCAGGTGAAAAAGAGAAGCTACTCCTTTGGTCCCAGTTATCCCAAACCTGAATTCTTATCGTTTTACCTAAATCAGCCTTAGAATAATAGTGATAGAAGGTGTGCTGGTTATTT
>CAZUDJ010000049.1:0-4658 GCA_964618575.1 uncultured Gammaproteobacteria bacterium
ACATCGCCTCTTCATGCATTTCTTGGGTTCTTATTTGAAACTCAGTCGGCTTTCCCTCGGGACCAAAAATAGTGGTGTGTAAAGAGCGATAGCCATTGGGTTTAGGAACAGCAATATAATCTTTAAAACGATTGGGTTTAGGCTTCCAGATGGTATGGATAACACCCAAAACTTTATAACAGTCATCTATAGTGGGGACAATAATGCGGAGAGCAAAAACATCATATATTTCATTAAACTTTCTATCTTTTTCCTGCATTTTCTTAAATATACTATAGAGGTGCTTAAATCTTGCCTCAATCTCATAGTTAATATTTGCCTCTTGTAACTTAGGAATTAAGATACGTTTAACCTTTTGAAAAAATTGTTGTCTTTCAAGTTTTTTCTCGACTTCATATTTATACTCAAGTTCGTTATATTTCTCCGGATACAGATGCTTAAAACAAATATCTTCCATTTGCCATTTAAGCCTCTCAATACCCAGTAGTCCCGCTATCGGTGCATATATTTCTAGAGTTTCCGCTGCTATTCGGCGGCGTTTTTCTTCACTTAAGGCATCTAGGGTACGTAAATTATTTAAACGATCACAGAATTTAATAAAGATTACACGAAGGTCACTGGTCATAGCGAGAAACATTTTTTTAAGATTTTCTCGATACCGTTCTATGCCGCGATATTTAATTTTTCCTAATTTAGTAACACCCCTTACCAAGTTGGCCACATCAGCACCGAATTCTATTTCAATTTCTTCCAAAGTTCTCTCGGTATCTTCAGGAACATCGTGCAAAATGCCGGCAGTTACTGTAGCTAAGTCTGCTCTTATTTCTGCCAAGGTGTAAGCGGTGTGCAAGGGGTGAGATATGTACGCCTCACCGCTTTTTCTAGTTTGACCTTCATGAGCTTCTTTAGCAAAATCATAAGCCAGCCTTAGGATGTCTGTGTCTACACCCGGATTATTATCTTGAAATTTTTTAATTATCCGGTCTATGGTCATAAATATTTTAATATTACCTTTTCTATGTTATAATTTTAGTATATTAATTATAGCAATAAAGGGGCAGTTTTAAAAGCCCTGGTTTATTAAAATGAAACTAAAAAAACAAATACTAGCAGGTATATTTTTGAGTCTATCAATATTTTTGTTCGCTAATTTTACTTTTGCCCAAGATTTTGGAGTTGATGTGGTGGACAATACCATCGCTTTAGAGGCCGGCGACCCTAGAGAAATAATAGGACGTATTATAAATATTGCTTTAAGTTTTCTAGGTATTATAATACTTAGTCTAATGATTTACGCTGGTTTTCTGTGGATGACTTCAGGGGGTGAAGAGGATAAGATAAGACAGGCTAAGGGAATTTTGAGGAATGCTATTATAGGTTTACTTATAACTCTTTCTGCTTGGGGTATAACTGTATTCATTTTAAATCGTTTATATGGTGCAACTACAGGAGGTGGGGGCGGTAGCAATATTTCTAGTGGTAGTCCTAGCCTAGGAGGTAATTATGGCCTGGGCACTATGGGTAATTGTTCAGTTGATTCAGTCTATCCGGAAAATAATCAAAAAGACGTTCCACGAAATACTTCTATTATGGTTACTTTTAAAGAAGCAGTGGGACTTTCTTCAGTTTGTATGGACAGTAGCGGTTCTTCTTGTGCTTGTGATAATGGAAGTTGTTCACTGCTTAAACCTGAGGTTGTAAGAATATTCTCGGAAGATTTAGGCGATGCCTGTGGAGAGTCTTGTCCAGAGGTAAATACAAATGTAACAAATGTTTCTGTTTCTGTCTCAGCCGATCAAAAAACTCTCGTATTTACACCTGGTGCCTACTTAGGCTCAGCCGATAAAAGTACTAAATATGGTGTCAGAATAAGTTCAGCTTTAGAAAAATCTAATGGGGGCTCAATGTTTAGCTCATGTAGTACTAAGGACCTTTATTGGGGCTTTGAGGTGAGTAGTAAACTAGATTTGAGTCCACCTATAGTTGTAAAAGGTGGCTCATTTCCGCCGGCTGATAATCAAAAAGATGTAAATAGCACAGTAAGTAGCGCCCTTAGCGCTAAGGCGGAAATTTTTGTAAAGGACTGCCCTAGTACATATAAAGCCGCTGAGCTTATTTCAGTAAGCCCACAAGCTGAGGTAGATTTATTTTATCACGGTCTTATAAATAGCTTCGCCGTTGTCGTTACCGCTGATGCCGAAAATAAGGCACAGTTATTTAATGCCAGTAGTAACGCTCTTTTAGGGGTAGCTGATTTTGACGATCAAGATGTAGTTAATTTTAATGACTACTTCGCCCTTAAGGCGGAAAATAGAGCAGCTGGTACTAGGTGGGATATAAAAATAAGCCCTGAGCGAAAAGCTGACTCTCTAAGTATCGCCAATGAAAAATATATTTTTGCCAACAGTTCTGAAAATAATAATATTTTAGTTAATGAAGGGGCTTGTAACACAAGTGCTCAAGCAGAAAATATTCAGGCTAAGATCAGTGGTCATCCTGAAATTAATGTCAGTCGAGAAGGGAATAAAGTCTTGTTGAGCGCTAAAGTGGCAGGAGAGCAGGGCAATAATATTTCTTTAAGCAGTAGTAATAGCAATGCTTTAGAGTTAAAACCATTTTCTGGGGGGAGCTCAGCTAAGAGTTCTTATGCGATAAGGGATAAAAAAGATGTTCCTATAAATACAGTAATTAAAGTTAATTTTAATGAAGCAATGAACCCGGTCACTTTATCAGGTCCTGCCTCTACAGTTGCTCCTTATGTAAGGGTGGTAAATGCTAGCCCTGAGGCCTTAGGAGCTTCAAATAATTGCTCCGCAGATAAAGATTGCAGGTCTTATAAGTGTGAAAATTCAGCCTGTGTTGGCGACTATTTAAATGGAAACTTTATGTTAAGTAGTGGTTATCGAACTTTGGAATTTATTTCCGATGTGGAGTGTGGCATAAATGGTTGTGGGGAAAAGGTCTATTGTTTGCCGCCTAGCAGTAAGCTAGCTTTAGAGATAAAAGCGGCTGATTTAAATATTTGTAATAGTGATCAAGACTGTTTAGCCTTTAGCCCCTATAAAAAATGTGTTTTGGGAAATAGCTTAAGTTACAAAACTTGTCAGGATAATAATTCCAGGAACTATCCCTTGGCTAGTTTAGCGGCGCTAAATGGCGTAACGGATCTAGCCTTTAACTCTCTTGATGGTAATAGAGACGGGGTCTCCAGTGGACCGATAAATTATTTCAGTGAAAATGATAGTGATGTAAATAGCAGAGATAGTTATCGTTTTTCTTTCTTTACAAATGATCAAAAAGAATTGTCAGCTCCTATTATAGGGGCAATTTCTCCTAGTAGTGGTAGCACAGATGTACTGAATTTAAGCAAACCAGTAGAAATTACTTTTAACACCTTAATGATGGCTAGTACTTTGAAATCTGGTACTGCGATTTTAGGCTCTGGTACTAATCGAGTACAACATAAGCTACTTAATTTAAAATCTTCAGTAGAAACGCCTTTGGGTTATTGGATAGTAAGCACTGATAAAGATGTAGAGCCTCTAGATGGAGTAAATGACACTACTGTCACTGAAATAAGGCATTCCCCCTTTGCCGAGGCGGTAAGTTATAGTGCTCAAGTAGGCTCCGGAGTGAAAGATATTTATCAAAACTGTTTTAAACCTAGCTCCGGCCCAGGTTGTCAGGCAGATTTTGAGCATCCTTCTTGCTGCTTTGGTTTAGCGACTAGCGAATTGGGAGATAATGGCGCTTGTAAATAATTATTTGTAATTAACAATAAAATATAATTTTGTGAAGAAAAACTTTTTCAAAAAATCTTTAATATTTTTATTAACTTTTGGTATATTCTTCGGAATCCGTTTTGTTTTTGCTCAAGATTTTGGCACAAGCGAAGTGGATGCTGGTTTAGGGGGATCTTTAGCTGGTGGTGATCCCCGCGAAATGGTGGGGCGTATTATCAATATTGCTCTAGGCTTTCTAGGTGTGGTTGCTCTTGGCCTTATAACCTACGCTGGTTTTATCTGGATGACCTCAGATGGCAATGAGGAGCAAATAGCCAAAGCCAAAAAAACCTTAACATCGGCAGCTATTGGTCTAGCGATTATCTTGTCTGCTTGGGCAATTACCACTTTTATTTTAAATCAATTGGGAGGTGCAACACAGGGTGGAAGTGGCAGTGCGATTTGCGTTGATGGCACTACGATGTCTTGTGGTTGTGGCGGAGCTATGTATTGTACAGCGGGAAGCTGGGGTTCTTGTATAGGTTCTGATTGTAGCTCGGGAGGAATAGTTGGTCCCAGTTCTTGTGATGCTAGCCCTAACCCTGGTTGTCAGGCCAATAGTGATATATGTGCGCCTAGTGATTACTGTAATGACAGTTGTGCTTGTGTTCCGCGAGGAAGCACAGGTGACTCTTGTAATTTAAATGAAGAAGGAGGAACTTGTAATGCCAGTGATGACTTATGCGGAGAATTTCTTTCCTGTGACCCGAACTCCTGTACTTGTACTGGTCCGCCGGTAATTACTAACATCAGCCCCGCTGGTGGTTTTTGTGAGGATGATGTAAATGTTTCTTGTCAAAACGATAGTCAGTGCAATGCTTTTTGTAATAAAAGCACCCCTAATGGAGCGGTTGGGAATTTAGTAACTATTTTAGG
>CAZUDJ010000050.1:0-4658 GCA_964618575.1 uncultured Gammaproteobacteria bacterium
TGGACGCTGTGAGGCCTGCCAAGGGGCGGGTGCTAACTTAATTGAGATGCACTTCCTGCCTCCAGTTTTAGTGGAGTGTGAGGTCTGTCATGGCAAAAGATTTAATAGGGAGACTTTAGAGGTAAAGTACAAAGGCAAAAATATTGCCGATGTGCTCGATATGACTATAGATGAGGCTTTAGAGTATTTTTCCGGAAACTATTATATTACCGACAAGTTGGCTGTTTTAGTTTCTGTTGGTCTTGGTTACTTAAAACTCGGACAAAGTGCTACTACACTTTCAGGTGGTGAAGCACAGAGAGTAAAGATAGCTAAAGAATTAACTCATACCTTAGGTAAGCGCACTCTCTATCTACTCGATGAACCAACCACTGGTCTACATTACTATGACATTAGCCTACTTCTTGTTGTTTTAAATAAACTAGTTGATAAGGGTAATTCAGTTTTAGTAATAGAGCATAATATGCACATGTTAAAGTCTATGGACTATATTTTAGATATGGGTCCAGGTGGTGGTGAAGAAGGTGGTCTTTTAGTTGCCAGTGGCGAACCCGAAGATATTGTGAGATCTAAAGATAGTGTTACCGGAGAGTACTTAGCTCCATATCTTAAGAAAAAGAAAAAATCCCAGTAAATGATTTTTTCTTGTGAAAAAATATTTACTGGGATAAGAGATTAGAAATCAGGCGGCGGTGCGGTATTTCGTTGGCGAGACTGGTTAACGGTCTTACAATGTTTCATTGTAGGGCGGAAAAACCTTCCCTTGGTTTGTGCTTTGCGGCCTATTGTTTACGATGAGCTAAGCATCAATCGCAATGATTTCTAATGTACTGGTATCTGATGCTTACACCTTAGCAAAGCCTGGAAATTTGTCAAGAGACTTATCCACAGTTATAATATTAAGAAGTATATTCTTATCTTATGGAAAGATTAAATAAATTAAAAGATGATTTAAAACTAGTCCCTAAATCTCCAGGGGTCTATTTTTGGTTAGATGAAAAAAAAGAGATTCTCTATGTGGGAAGGGCAACTAATTTAAGGTCTAGACTAGGACAATACTTACAAAAGGGAATAGATAGTCGAATCTCTGAGATGGTGGGACTAGCTCATAGTTTTAAGTATATAGTTTGTGACTCACTACTGGAGGCGATAATACTAGAGGCTAGTGAGATTAAAAAACATTGGCCTAAGTATAATGTAGTTGATCGTGATGATAGGTCTTTTATCTATGTAGTTATTCCTAAACGTGAATTTACTCGTCCCTTAATTGTCCGCGGACAAGATTTAAAAAAGTTTCCTTTAGGCACTGCTTTAGTATTTGGCCCCTATCAATCACAAACTCTAATTACTAAAGCTCTGCGCTTGCTACGTCCAATTTTTCCCTATAGCACTTGTAAGGTAAATAGTGGGAAGGCCTGCTTTAATTATCAAATAGAACTTTGCCCCGGGGCTTGTATAGGGGAGATATCAGCTAAAGATTATCAAAAGAATATTTCTAATTTAGTAATGATACTTAAAGGAGAGAAAAAAAGATTAGTGGCAAAACTAAAAAAAGAAAACCCTGACAAAGCCAAGGCTTTGCAACACCTGCAAGATGTTTCGCTACTTAACAAAGAAAGTGACTTAAAGGAAAGAAGGCTTAGTCGCCTAGAGGGCTATGATATATCACATCATGCTGGAAAAGAAAGCTATGGCGCTATGGTTGTTTTTGAAAATGGTGAAGTAGCTAAAAGTGAATACCGTTTATTTAAAATTAAAAGCGCGCCGAGTGCAGATGATGAAAGAGCTTTACTTGAAGTATTGCTTCGTCGCTTTAATCATCTCGAGTGGCCCCGCCCCGACCTTATCATGATAGATGGTGGTGCGCCCCAAATTGGTTTTTTAAGCCGAGAGCTCGCTAAGCAAAATATTGTCGTTCCCTTAGTTGGTATATCAAAACTGGGAGGAGATAAGTTAGTCTATAGTGCTGGCACTAAAAAAGAGGCCAGGAGTTTAGCAGAAAATATTAAACCTACTTTGCTTAAACTACGCGAAGAGGCGCATCGCTTTGCTAATCGAGGCAGGCTCAGTGCTTCTAAAATTGCCCCTAAAAAGAAAAAAAGTCACTTATTATAAGTGACTTTTATTTTATCTGATTATTTTACTATACTTCAAAATTAACTTCTGTTAATTTATCAAGATATTCTGGTAGCGCAGAGTATGAGCTAACAATATATTTTTCTTCCACCCCAGCTTCTTTAAATTCTTCAATAGAGTTAGCACCGCTAACTACACCGACAAAATCAAGACTGGGTTTAGAGTCTCTAGTGGCCAAAAGGTCGTAGGAAACAGTGTCACCAAAATAAACTAAATTATCTGGTGCGTAGTTAAAGCCTTGGGCCCAATCGATAACAGGTTGAAAAACCTTGCCTGATGGTTTGTGGTAGTAGTAATGACTAGAGGTTTGCGCAAAGTCAAAAAAACTGTAGTCAAAATCCAGTGACTTACAAGAATCAAGCCAACTTTCATTTGAGCGACTGGTAATTAGAGCTAGTTTATAGCCAAAATTTTTCAAGGTAGTCAGTGTTTTGACCAATTTTCCCATCTTCGGATAGCTTTCTTCAGCTTGATAATAAATATCAGCAAACTCTCCAGCTGTAACTTCATTGTTTAGATACTCTTCGGCAATCTTATCAAATAGAAGATCTATTCTCATGCCACAGGCACGTCTTAAGACCTCATCTGGAGGCATCTTTTTACCTAATTTGGTAAATACTGTTTGGATTTTTTTGATACCACACATAGTGCTATCAATAAGGGTTCCATCCCAATCAAAGATTAAAACTTTTTTTTGCTTCATGTCTATTTAATTTTTAGATGTTAATGTTCTATTTTTTTGCACGAAGTCTAATACTATCATTTAAATCTGATTTAGTCAATGATATTTAGTCTTTTTTATATATAATCCATGTTTGTTAGAAACACAGACCCTATGTTATAATGCTTCAAGTATTAATGCTTTTTTAAATATAAATTTGTCATATGTCTAAAGAACCAAAGATAAATATTTTTTACACCTTACTAGCAATACTCTTAATTTTTATTGCCGCTTATTTTGTTTATAATAATTTTTTTCAAACTAAAACAGAAGAGCCTAGTCTTAGTATTGTTGAAAGAACCAAGTATGACAACATCCGTGTCTATACTCAGGAAAATAAGTTAAATGATGACAGGTCATTGCTACATATTTCCTATCCTATCTCTGAAAATGATGATGTAAATAGGGTAATAGAGGGTATTTCTCAGGACTTTATTTCCGAGTTTGAAAGAGTAGCCCGGGAGCAGGAAGAATTTTATCAAAACTACAAGAAGGACACGGGTCAAGAAGCAGTCTCTTCACGGGCTGAGTATGTACAACACTTTGACGTCTCTTTTGCAAGTTCTAAGTATTTGCTTTTCCATATATATCAATATCGCAGCACTGGTGGTACTGGCAGTGATGACGTAATCTCACTTTTTTTCGATAGACAAAGTGGCAAAAGGCTTTCACTAGCCTATCTATTTTCAAGTGACAAGTATCTCGAAGTCTTAGCAGAGAAGTCTAGGAAAATTTTAGAAGAAAAATCTCTAGAGAGTATTTCTATGAGTGATTTTGAAAAGGAAAGTCATTATGAAGAATGGTTAAAAATGAGAGATGAGCAGATAAGGGAGGGAACTGAGCCCAGATTAGAAAATTTTAATAGCTTTGAGATATCAGATGAAAATGATTTAGTTATAATTTTTGATAAGTATCAGGTTGGACCAGGCTCAGATGGCGTCATTTCTATTAAGATACCTTTGACAGACTTAGCGGACATTTTAAGTGAAGAAATGAAAGATTTGTTTAATATTCTCGAGGAGGAAAAACAAGAAGAAAAAAAAGAGGAAATACCTAAAGTAGAAGAGAGTGAGCCAGACTTAGAAGCTGATAAGGACAGTGGAAATAAAAAAATAAACTGCCGAGTAGATAAATGTGTTGCCCTCACCTTTGATGATGGCCCCTCTGTTTATACTGATGAGCTTTTAGATATATTAAAAGAAAATGATGTTAAGGCTACTTTTTTTGTTTTAGGTCGTTCTGCTAAAATTCAGGGCGATACTATAGAAAGAATGGTGATAGAGGGCCATGATGTGGGCAATCATAGTTTTGATCATAAAGATTTAAGAACCTTAAACGAAGAAGGTTTAGCTTTCCAAATTAAGGAAACCAGTGATTTAATTAGTAGTCTAGCTAATTATAAGGTAAAGCTTCTTAGACCACCTTACGGTGCCTACAATGAAGACTTGCTAAGTAAACTAGACATGCCCCTTATTCTCTGGAGTATAGACCCAGAGGATTGGAAAGACAGAGACAGAGATATAGTCTTAGCCCGCATGAGCGAAGCTCGGGCCGGTGATATTATATTAGCCCATGACATCTATCCTACTACCATCTCAGCTATCCCCGAGCTAATTAGGAATCTCAAGGCCAAGGGCTTAAACTTTGTTAGCATTTCTGACCTAGTGGGGGAAGAGAATCTTAAAGGCGGTACTGTTATTCGAAATCAAAGCATAATACTTTAGTTAGTTATAAGTCTTGACAGATATCTCAAATGTGTTAATATAGATACATAAATAAAGATACCATAGACAGCAAGTGA
>CAZUDJ010000051.1:0-4574 GCA_964618575.1 uncultured Gammaproteobacteria bacterium
TAAAAGTAGTAAAAATTGAAGTTAAAAAACAGGGAGAAGTGGGCAATGGGGAAAGGGTATTATAATATTTTATCTTTAAATATAGATATGATAATATAGAAAGTAGATAGCTATCTACTTTAGCTAATATAATATTTTAAAATATGGAAAATGACATTGCAACTAGCGCTGAATCTATGGAAACTTCTTCAGAGGGTGGAAATAGTTTGCCTAGTTTTTTTAAAAAAAATCGCTGGGGAATAATTTTAATTCTCTTTGCAATTATCACCTCTTTTTTACTCTATCAAATCTATAAACTGCAGCAGCCCCAATATGTAATTTTAGATGAGGGAGTCAGTGGAGGCGGTGACAAGGTGGCACAAGAGGGAGTTGGCTTTAGCTTTGGACTTTCCAAGCAAGCTTTTGCCAGCGCTTATGAAGAGGTCTCTAAAATTGTACCCAGAATTCCTTATAGCAAGCCTTTAGTAGCGGAGCTTAGCAATCTTTCTAGCTTTGAGGAATTAAGTGATTTTAGTTTAAGTGAGGCACAGAAACTAGCTCTTGAAAGTGATGGCTTTTTCTTACAAGAAAACAATCTTATATCTGATCAATCCTCCTATGACGCCAGTGATGATTTTGTTGACTCCTATAAAAAGTTTTCCAGCAATGATATATATTACCGTAAGCCAAGTGAAGCTATTTTTATTAGCAGTGATAGCGCTCTTCACCTCTATCACATGTTAATATCGAAAAGTTTTGAAAAGATAGAAGAAGATAAGTTTCAGCCTCTTTTACGCGAGATGAGTGAAACACTATTTTTAGATGCCATAGAAAATTATAATACAGTAAGTAATCCTGAACTAAAAGAAGCCTATAAGCTTTTATCTAGCTATTATCTCGTTCCGCTAATTATTTTAGATAGTGCTAGTGTAGGCACTAGTAAAAGCAATCTTGATCCTAGTGACTTTGAAAGCTTTGCCTTGTACCAAGAAGCACTTGAAGAGGAGGCTAGGGCTAAAAGGGAAACTGAGCTTAATTTCTCACTAGATGAGAAAAGTTATGCCGGTGTCACTTTAAGTGATGAGATATATGAGTTAGTAGCGTCTGAGTTAGCCTTGATAAAGGGCGCTAAAGGTATAGAGGCTTCACCTTTATTTACTCCTTATAGACAAGAGTTTTTAAATGACTACTCCCAATTTGTACCGCGCTCCCACTATACTAAAAACGACACCCTAAAGACTTATTTTATCGCCACTATGTGGTATGGTCGTCTCGGCTTTACTCTAAGTAGTGAGGTTTTAACTAGAGCAGCTATTCTTAGCACCGCGCAAATAAATAACTTAGTGATGCCTAGTGGCACTAAGCTCTCTTCGGCATGGTCTGATATGATGGCAACGATAGATTTTTTTGTCGGTGAGGTCGATGACTTAACAGCTTTTGAGTACAGTGCTTTGATAAAAGAAGTTTATGGTGAAGATGTCTATACTTCCGACTTTGCTAGTTCTAAGAAATTAGCTGAGTTTATAAAAAAAGCAAAAACTGAATTTGCTAATCCTAAAATAGTATCTGAGGCCCTTGAGCTCTACGATGATGGAGGGGCAAGGGAAGAGCTTTTAGAGACCACTAAGCAATTTAGATTTATGGGCCAAAGATTTACGCCCGATGCCTATATTATAAACAATCTTAGCCAAGGTGTTGGTGCTCCTGATCCTGAAACTGGACAACTGCTACCTTCTATGCCAAGCGCCCTTATGACGCTAAATGTAATTGCTCCGGAAAATGAAACCGTCGCTAAATATTTAAATCAGTGGATAAATGATAAAAATAGAATAGAGTATGAAGAAAGAGAGTCAGATAAAATTATTGCTAAAGTTATTAAAAAACTAAAAGAAGAGTTTAAAGCCTATACAGTCTTAAATTGGCAAAGCAATATCTATATGCGCTGGTTAGACAGCTTTAGAAGCCTACTATCTTCATATGGCGAAGGTTACCCGGCTTTTATGCAAGGAGAAGCTTGGGCTAAGAAAAACCTGGGCACCGTCCTTGGCTCCTATACTGAGCTAAAGCACGACACCTTGCTCTATGCCAAGCAATCATATGCCGAGCTAGGGGCTGGTCGCGATATACCTGAAGAAATTCCGCCTGTGCCTATGGGCTACGTTGAGCCTGACTTAGTATTTTGGAATAAGATAATTGCCCTTGCTAAAACTACAGTCAGTGGTCTAGAGCAAAGAAATATTATGCCTCAAGAGTTTTCGAGCAGGTATAAAGAATTTATCGAATCAGCTGAGTTTTTCCAAGAAATTGCTAGCTTGCAATTATTAAATCAAAAAATTAGTGAAGCTGATTTTGAAAAATTACGCCGGATTTTCCACACTAGTTTAAAAGATATCGTTGCTCCTTTGCCCGGCAAAGAATTAAGTGACAAAGAAAAGCGCGCTGGTATTATTGCTGACATCCACACCGATGCCCTAAGGCAGGAGGTGCTCTATGAGGCTACTGCTAAACCACACATTATCTATGTAGCGATAAAAGATATAAACGGTAGCAGACTTACCCGCGGGCTAGTCTTCAATCACTATGAGTTTAAAGCGCCTCTAGATGGTCGCCTAAGTGACGAAGACTGGCAAGAGAGGGTGTATCTTGGTGTAGGGCAGATGCCAGAAGCTAACCCCTGGACTAAAGATTTAATGAGATAGGAAATGCTAAAGAGACTGGTAAAATATAGAATAATATTATTTATTTTAGGAGGAGGCTTGCTAATTTTAGCAAGCTTTCTTTGCCTATCTTCAAAGGAAAATAATACAGTTGAAAGTTTAGACAAATACCACCTCGCTGAGCCTCTAGATATTGATTTTTATGAAACTAGCTATCAGTTTAGACAAGATGAGCTTAACTTAGAGGGTCGCGAGGTCTTAGCTGGTATTATCCCCCACCACTTACTAGCTGCTGATCTAATTGCTAACTTCTTTGCTAATCTTGAAAGTAAAGACTATGAAACTATAGTTTTAATCGGTCCTAATCACTTTAGCACTGGCAAAGGGCAGGCTATAAGCTCTAATTGGGCCTGGAACACGCCCTACGGGCCACTTTATGCCGATATAGCTACAATTAGTGCTATGGAAAGTGATGGCCTCTTAGCAGTCGAAAATGAGGCCTTAATAGGAGAGCATGCTATAGCTAGTGAGGTCGCCTATATCAAGAAAACATTTCCCGAAGCAAAGTTATTACCTATTATTTTAAGAGACTCATATACCAAGGAGGAAGCTAAAGATTTGGCTAATTATTTGTATAAGCTTAAAAATGAGAAAAATATCTTAGTTATAGCTAGTACAGATTTTTCCCATTACAAAACTAGTGAGTTGGCCCAAAAAGATGATGCCTATAGCTTAGAAGTTTTAAATACCCTGGATCTTGAAAATATTTACAAGATAGAGGTAGACTCAAGAGCAGCAATTTATACTCTTGCTTTATATAGCCAGTTAAATGAAGCGAACTTTAAGTTACAAAGAAATACTAACTCCGCTTTGCTACTTAAAAGAGATGATATAGAAAGTACTACCAGTTATATTACGGGCTATTTTTTAAAATAAAAAAACCAGATACTATTGTTGTAATAATATCTGGCTTAAATAAGATTTTCTCTTATTATCTTTTTAAGGTTTAGAACTTAAGTAAGCTTTGAGTTAAATTACTCATAAGCTTCTTCAACACGACTACTAAAGATAAAGTAGACTTTTCCGTGTAAATGCTTAGCCTCATGTTTTAAAAGACGGTGGTCAATTAAAATAGAATTAGCCAGAAGGTCTATGCTTAGCACATAGGGCCTACCTAGTTCATCTAAAAGGGCTTCATGCATTAAGATAAGTTTTGCCGGACGCCCTATTTCATCTATCTTATGTAAAAATAATTCACATAAAGCCGGGAGGGCGCGTGGGCTAGCTGTAAGTAAGCCTTTCTTGCGGGCAAACTCTCTTGCTCTGCTAATACTACAGTCTTTAAAACCGTTTTCGTTTAGCTTATCACCATCGACAAAAACGAGCTCAAAATCTGCTTTATGCCTTCCTTCTAAAGCGAGAGAGGATAGGAAGAAACGAGCTTCACTGCTAAGATTTGCTCCGTTTAAACTCTTAATCCAGCGTGTGTTAAAGAGACCTCTGGTACTTAGTGATAAGTACTTTAAAGAGTCTTCTTTTCGCCAAGTAGATTCAGTGCGGATGACCTTTAGGTCTTTTTCTTCTAGTTTAATGTCTTTTAAACTAGCAAATAGAATACCGGGTTCCTTTTTCATTACAATTTTCTTTTTTCGTTTGCGCTAATCCGAGCCAGAGCTGTAAACCTTTTTAGTCACAGCTAAAAATTGATTAATATTTACTCAATTTTTAGCTATGACCAATGTGCTTATTTATTTTTAAAAGAGCCATACTTCTAAATATTTATAGCACAGATACTTGATTTTGACAAGGTCTGTTTATGAAATAAAAAACCCAGATACTATTATTGTAATAATATCTGGGTCGAGCTCGGCTTTTGTAGCCTAAGCTGGTCTTAGTCATTTTTAGCATTATTGCTAGTTTTGCTTGCTTTAAGCTCCG
>CAZUDJ010000052.1:0-4503 GCA_964618575.1 uncultured Gammaproteobacteria bacterium
GCCAAAACTTAGAATAGCTTTTTTCCTGCCTTGGATTTTCTCTGCTTACAACTTGCAGTAACCAAGCTCTCCTGTTTTGCGTGATTTCTTCTATCACTTTATTTTGCCAAGGACGACTAGCATAAAGAGTTAGAAAAATTTCCATGGGGTTACTATATGCTAGCAATTTAATATTAGGATTCATCTTTTTAAGCTCAAGTAAAATTTTTCTATTATTAAACTTGTTCTCAAGATCCACTATTAATAAATCGTGCTTAGCTAAATTTCTAGCATCAACTTGACTCATAATTGGACTGGTCCAATAAGCGGCTGTTTTTATGCCATAATTTTCTACCCGGGGTACTTCCATTTCTGCCATCATTTTTTGGTCTAGCTCATCTTGTGAGACTTCCCTTTTGCTACAACTTACTACAAATACGAGCAAGCTAGTCAGCAAATAAATTAGTTTTTTTTCCATTATTATCCCTTTTTTAATTTATATTCATATTTTAAAGTACTTATTTAAAGCTAATTCTTAATTAACTTATATCTTATAATAACAAATATAAGACATTTTGTCAACATCACAATTGACAGAAAGCTTTGTTTATCATATAATTTTTTGAAGTCTTAGATCATTGAAAATAGAATAAACCCAAAAAAATTAGCATCATGAAAAGAATTTTAAGCTTTGTAATTTTATTACTACTACTTGAACCGGGAGGGCGACTTATGTCGCAAGGAGAAACATTTAAAATCCAAGAGGATCAAATTGGACGCTACTTCCTAGCTGACCCTGCAGATATTAAAGAAGATGATATCACTATAGATAGGGCCGCTATTAACTATATAGGCAAAGTGCATCTTGCTATAGCTAGCCCCAATGAAAGAATTGTTGTTTCTGAGGAAAAAAGAATAGAAAGATATGTACCTATCTTTAAAAAACTAATTCGCTATGATAGATTGGCTCTAGTTTATAAAACTGAGACAAATAGAGTTTCCTTAGTTTCGCTAGTTAAGGAAAAAGAAGAGAGCTCGTATCTTTTTATACTTTTCTCACTTTCCTTTTTAATTATGATAGTAGCAGACACTATAGTTCGAAAACGTGAGCTTAGTCGCTTTTTTCTCTCTATTCTGTCTATAGTCCTACTTTTAGCTGGAGTTTTACTCGCCTGTCATAATAATTTCTTTTTTTGTCTACTAGCCCTTATTGCTGGCTTTATATCCATAGTCAATCACTGGTATGGAGCCAGAGAAAAGTTTTTAATCTTTAGAGCTAGCTATTACTTTCTGATGCTAGTTTTCATACTTTTCTATTTTACTTAAAACAAAATCAAAAAAAACAAACCCTGGATAAAACAAAAAGTTTTCCAGGGTTTTTTCTAATCTTTAAATTTTTAAATACTACTACTTGGCCTCAAAGTGACAAACGACATGTCCTAAGTATTTGTTTATAACCAGTTTAGATATGAGCTTATCATAAGCTAAACTTATAAAATTGATTAAAGGAAAGCGATAAAGGTAACTATAGGTAGCGGGAAAATATTTTTTCTCTTTTAAACTCCAGCCATTTTTTTCCATTACTTGAATAAAATTAGGAATGGTTTTATAAGCATAGTTTACCGGATAAGCACTGTCATTTCCCTTCTTTCTAAATAACTGATGGAAGGAAGTTGGTGTTAGTTTAGCTAGTTTAAATTCAGGAGCCTCAGGATTAGATAGGCTTAAAACTATAGAAGCTCCTTTTTTCATTATTCTTCTAGTCTCACTGGCTACTCTATTTTCATCCTCTATATGCTCCATGACAAAATTAGCAAAGGCAAGGTCATAGGTGTTGCTGGAAATTGGACTCATGTCCTCTAGTGAAGCAATATAGGAGTTTTTTACATAAGGCCTATCTATAGCACAATCTTCTATATCACTACGATCGCAGCTAAAGTCTCGTCCGGTTTTAAGGAGAGCGTCTTCTACTACAGTGCTTTTAGCTGCTCCTAAATTTATAATCTTAAGACTATCTTTTGAAGCCAGTACTATTTTTTTTAAAATATTAATTAAATATTTTTCTGCTTCAGTTTGCATAGTTTTAAGGAATAATAATATCAGTATCAAGCGATCGTCTATATATCTCCCCCTCTATAGTCGCTTGGAAACTATTAGTTCTTCTTCCGGCTTGTTTTTGCACTACAAGATTATAGTTTTCCATCTCACTTTTATTTATAAGGCCAGGCGGCAAGTCATAGTCTAGCTTAAGTGAACCCTCAGTTCCTGGCTCAAGACTAAAGAAAAAGCCAAAGACAGTTTTTTGTAAGTTAAGGTCGTCATAGGAATTAATAGAATCAGCCTCTAAGTTTAAGGCACCTGCTGCCTTAATACTGTTTAAATGGCTCCCTAAAGGGGTGTAGACTCGCGTGTAGCTACGATAACGGGTTGTTCTCCAATCAAAACCACCTTCATGCTTGTAGGAGAGCTCAAGATATGACTTAGCCTTAGTTCCCTGAAAGTCTAATCTATAATCTATGTCTTTTACCATAACAGAATCACTTTTAAAGGCTCCTAAATTAGCATCAACTACCAAAAGATAATCTTTGCTAGGATTAACAATTTCCCCGCTAGCCCCTAATTCATTTACCAAAGACTGCCAAGCAGGATTATTGAAATATAATTGCAAGTCCTTACTTTTACTATTATTTTCTAAAATATCAAACAAGTCGAGAAGACGGCTAGTTTGTAACTTTAGTAATCTATTTTTAAGCTCTTCTAGTAGGTCATTTATCACTTGCTTTCTATCCCACTGAGAAATATCTTGCTCTATATAATCTACCTCTACACTATATTGCAATAGTTCCTGTAGATTTTCTGGGGTATATACTTTTCCATCTACCTCAATGTCGCCAACTAATTTAAGTAAATCAGAAACAAAACGAGGAGTAATGCCTATTACCCCACTAAAGTTTGGGGCTACTTGAGATATTGCCTTACTCTCACCATAGTATATTTCTTGAATTTGCCGAGCTGAAGTGGGCCAATCAGGTGACCAATTGGCATCACGCAAATACCAATTTTGCACCTTCATGTATTTTTTAACTTGAGCCGGTGGTTCTTTTTTCCAAAGACCAACTGAAGGCATGTCTAGGTGATAGCTATCGTAGGTTTGTAAATGCTCTAGTTCTCCGTTTTCAACTTTTAACAAACCAAAGACACCAATAAAACCACCGCTTGGTCTAAGCTCATCGTTGTTGTGCATGATGATTAAAAAGTCACTAGCACTGGGATAGCCAGCTAAAGCTGGCAGTAGTCTGGTAAGAGGACTGGCTTTAGCTAGTAATTTCTTGGCCATAGCTATTTGATCCTTTAAATCACTGATCTCAGCGTAGGCGGGATAAAGAATACCTATCTTTTTAATTTTATTTAAATTTAAGCTTGCTAGCTCTAAGTTAGCCCTTAGACCATTTAGCTCTGGCTCAGACTCGTAGATAAGTTGGAAAAAATCTTGTTTTTTTGCAAGAGGCAGACTTTCAAAGCTATGAGTAAGTGAGTCTTTGTAGATTTCATCTAGTCTAGCTCCCAGAGGTAAGGCTTGTTCTAAAGAGGAACTAATCAATGATGCTGTATTTAAAAGATACTCAAGATCTAATAATTGATTTTTTAAAAGGCCAATTTTTTGAAAAACTAGCTTGTCTTTTACCCTCCCTATATCAGCCAAAGACGCTTCTATGTCTGACTTAGCATTACCATTGGCAAGCTCGGCCTCACTCCAATTTCGAGAAGTGGCGAAAGAAACTGCTACTTCTAAATTTCTCTTACCGCTTAAAGCTGAGGCAGCTGCTCCCTTAAGATCAGAATAAGAGGAAACAAAAACAGCTATTAAAAAAATAATAGCTAAGGCAATAAGAATAGATAGATATTTAAAAGTCTTAAGTATCGCTTGACTCGTTTTCATTTTCTTCTAAGTTAATTTTTAATTTCTCTTGCTCTATACCCTCGGGGGTAATAGTGTCTATTAAAAATAAAGTTTTGCCGTGTAAGATATTATACAGAAAAATATCCATCACTTCACGGCGATAAGAAAATTCTGTTTCATCTATAATAGTGTAATTTATTTCCCTTCCCATTTCTTTTTCTAGTCTTTTCAGTAGGGTGGTAAATGGTCTTTTCTTTATTTTTCCAACCATTAAAATGTCTGTCTTAACGATTTCATCACCAGTAAAAACACCCGTTAGTGCTAAAAAACTAAGAGTTGATATCTCTTTTAGGCCATCGATAAATTTTTGTGAAGACACTAATTGCGCTTTGGCAATGAGAGTTCTTAGTTCTGGGAATATTATAAAATTTTTATTAACTGTCCAATTATCTTTAGGGCCTATTTTGAGCAAGCCAAAAGTAACTAAGTTATCTAGTTCCTTAGATACTGATTTGCTCGGACAAGCTGTTTCCTTTACTACTTGCGGCAGAGTATATTTTTTTTCAGTGTTTAACAAAAAGAGACTTAAGACCCTCTCTCTTGTTTCTGAAGCGAATAAAGCT
>CAZUDJ010000053.1:0-4484 GCA_964618575.1 uncultured Gammaproteobacteria bacterium
GCTTGGCCTTAGGACCGACTAACCCTGGGACGATTTACGTTGCCCAGGAAACCTGAGATTTTCGGTGGGCAGGGTTTTCACCTGCCTTTTTGCTACTCATGCCAACATTCTCACTTCTGTCCACTCCACCAAGCCTCGCGACTTGACTTCAACGCTGAACAGAACGCTCCTCTACCGCTTTAGAATAAATTCTAAAACCCGCATCTTCGGTAATATACTTAGCCCCGATAAATTTTCGGCGCGAAACGACTTAGTTAGTGAGCTATTACGCTTTCTTTAAAGGATGGCTGCTTCTAAGCCAACCTCCTAACTGTCAGGGTCACAACACCACCTTTAACACTTAGTATATATTTAGGGACCTTAGATTGCGATCAGGGCTGTTTCCCTTTCCACTAATGAACCTTAGCGCCCATAGTGTAACTCCCGGATTTCACCTACTGGCATTCGGAGTTTGTTTAAAGACGGTATCCGAAGACCCGCCCTCATACAGTGCTCTACCTCCAGTAGTCAGCATCCGAGGCTAGCCCAAAAGCTATTTCGAGGAGAACCAGCTATCGCCGAGTTCGATTGGAATTTCACCGCTAACCACAGCTCATCCCCTAGTGTTGCACGACTAGTGGGTTCGGTCCTCCCTTTAGCTTTCGCTAAAGTTCAACCTGGCCATGGCTAGATCACTCGGCTTCGGGTCTTATCCATGCGACTATTATTTTACCTCCACTTAACACAAATTATGTTAAATGGAGGTAAAACATGCGGGCAGTTAACCCTCGCTTTCACTTCACATATTTCCTTCACAGGACTTATGTAAGCCACATAGAATAAACTCGTTGGCTCATTCTTCAATAGGCACGCCGTCACCCCAGTAAACTGAGGCTCCGACTCCTTGTAAGTATATGGTTTCAGGTACTATTTCACCTCCCTCAACGGGATGCTTTTCACCTTTCCCTCACGGTACTTGTTCACTATCGATCATAAGAAGTATTTAGCCTTGGGTCATAGTCGACCCGGATTCATACGGAATTTCACGTGTTCCGCACTACTTAAGAAAAATTACAGTAAAGAAATAACTCTTTTCACATACCGGGCTATCACCGTCTCTGGCTGAGCTTTCCAGCTCATTCTATTAAAAGTTATTTTTTTTGACTTTACCTTACTTATATGGGAAGTAAATGTAATTCTCTTGCAACACCCTATAAACATGTGGACCCACATCCTTCTGTTTAACCTCATTAATTGCCGAAGCAAAAAAATCAATTAAACACGGTCTATAAGGTTTAGGCTGTTCCCCTTTCGCTCGCCACTACTAAGGGAATCACTTTTGTTTTCTTTTCCTTCGGTTACTAAGATGTTTCAATTCACCGAGTATTCTTGCTTTAAAAAATAAAGCATGTTCTATCTTCAATAGAACGGGTTTCCCCATTCGGAAATCTACGGGTCAAAGGTTGCTTGCCACCTCTCCGAAGCTTATCGCAGGCTGCTACGTCCTTCATCGTCTTCTTATGTCAAGGCATTCGCCATATACTCTTAACGAGATTTTCCCACGCTCTTATCTTGAACGAAAAAAAATTATTTTATCTCAAATTTGCTTAATCTTGATTGTAATCTATTATATTGTTAAAGTTCTTTGCTTTTAAATTCAATATCATTAATTTAATTGTCGTAATTAAAGTAATGAATTTTAAACTTAAAAAAATAAAAAAACCGCTGTTAACGGTTTAGCTTTTTTCCGGAAAAAAAATAGCCTTAACCGCAATTTATTTTAAATATAGATATTCTATTTATCATGAAAATTTTAAATATTAAAACTAGTTACAATTATAGCTTATTAAAAAATAATGTCAAGAGAAAGAAAAGACTTAAAAACAAAGCTTAAAATGACATTGATAAATCATCTATTTGAGCTTGAGCAATTTCTTCTGATATAAGTTCATTTTGATATAATCTCTTTATCTCTTTCTGGAAACTAATCATTCCCTCCTGAGAGCTAGTTTCAATTATATTTTTTATCTGAGCAACCTTACCTTCCCTAATTAAATTACTAACTGCATCGTTTCTTATCATAAGTTCTCTAGCTGCTACTCTACCACCACCAATTCTTGAAAATAATCTTTGAGAAATAATAGCCTTTAAAATTAAAGCTAACTGTGATTTAACTTGATTCTGTTGATAAGGAGGAAAAGTGTCAATAATTCTATCTACTGTTTGAGCTGCACTGTAAGTATGTAGTGTGGCTAAAATTAAGTGCCCTGTTTCAGCTAAAGTAATTGCTGCCGAAATAGTTTCTAAATCTCTCATTTCACCAATCATAATAACATCGGGGTCCTGTCTTAAAACATGCTTTAAACCAGAAGGAAAAGAAAGCATGTCTGTCCCTAATTGTCTTTGAGTGATTATACTTCTCTCTGGTTTAAAAATAAATTCAATAGGATCTTCTAACGTCACAATATTAGCTGATCTATTTTTATTTATATAATTAACCATAGCAGCTAATGTTGTAGACTTACCTGAGCCAGTTGGGCCAGTAACTAAAATTAAACCCTGCTTAGAGTCTAACAGATCTTTAGTTATTTCAGGCATATCAATATTTTCTAAAGTAGGACATTCACTGTTTATAACTCTAAAAACTAACTTTAAATTACCTTTTTCATAAGATAAATTACCTCTAAATCTTTCTCCTTCTATATCTAAACCAAAATCTAAATCTTTTTTATTATAAAATTTTTCTATCTGTTCTTTTTTTAAAATTTCCTTAACAACCTCTAACACTAAATCGTTGTTTAAAACTGAACACTCTATTTCTCCATTTTTAAAATAATTATTTGCATCTTCTAATTTACCGTCTACTCTTAAAACAGGAGGAAGACCAACTACTAAATGTAGGTCTGAAGCTTTTTTTTCCACTGCTAATTTAAATAATTTTTTTATATTATCCATATATTTACCATCCTTTTTTTAATAAACCTTTATGTGCAGCCTTTACCTCTGCTTCGTGCTTTGACGTACCATTACCCTTTGAAATTAATTTATTTTTTAAATATAATCCTACAATAAAATTTTTATCATGATCCGGACCTGATTCTTCTAGCACTTCATAATGAGGAGTTATACCTTCTCTTTCCTGAGATAATTCTTGAAAACGTGACTTAGGATCAAGATAAAGCCCTTTCTTTATTATTTCATCTAATCTAAAAATTATATTCTTTTTCACAAAATTTTCTGCATCTTTCATTCCTTTGTCTAAATAAATAGCACCAATTATTGCCTCTACTGCATCTGCTAAAATAAATTTTCTACTTTTAGTATTACTGTCTTTTGCTTCTCCTTTAGATAGGTATAAAAATTCCTCAACCTTTAAATCCTTAGCTACTTCATACAATATTTTTGAATTAACTAAAGAAGCTCTCCAGTTAGTTAAAACTCCTTCATCTTTATCAGGAAAAGAATGGAAAAGATGTTTAGTAACAGCTAGCTCTAGAACTGCATCTCCTAAATATTCTAATCTTTCATTATGTCCCAAGTTAAAGTTAGAATGTTCATTTAAATATGAACGATGAACAACTGCTTGCTTTAAAAAATCTTTATTTTTAAAATTAATATTTAATATTTTTTCTAACTTAATTAAATTAGACATAATTTTTAGTTATATTTTCCCTTAATCCTCTACAGTTTTATCTTTTTTTATTTTTTCCTCTATTTCATTTTCTTTTTCAGCCTCTTCCTGTTTCTCTTTTAATTTAAGTTCTTTTTCCTGCTTTTTTAGTTCTTCAGCTTTTTTATCTTCTTTTTTAAATTTTTCTGGCAAGTCATTATATACAGCGCCTAAAACACCATTAACAAATTTACCTGAAGATTCACCGCCGTAGTTTTTACCAATTTCAATAGCCTCGTTGATAGCTACTCTCGGTGGAACATTTTCATCAATAATCATTTCATAAATACCTATTCTTAAAATATTTCTATCAACATTAGTAATCTGATCTAAAGGCCATTCCGTAGCATATTTTTTAATATATGAATCTATGTTTAATAAATTTTTTAACACACCATCAACTGTTTCTTTAACATAACCCCCGTCATCAAAATTTGGAGCAAAATTTTCAAAATTTTCTTTTATAATTTCATCAATAGACTGCTCTCTTTCTTTATCAAAATCCCAGATAAACAAAGTTTGCATGGCTATTGTTCTAGCTAAATGACGGTTAGACATAGTTTTATTTCTTTTTATTATCCTTTATATTAGATTTAACTTTAACGCGATCAGCTACTTTATAAAAACCACAAAAAGCACAAGCTTCATGAGGCTTAACTGCTTTTCCACATTGTGGACATTTATTTAAAGCCACTTCTTTTAATGCATGATGAGACCTTCTTCTACCTACAGAACTAGACGTTCTTCTTTTCTTTGGTACTGACATATTTTTCTATTTTTACTTTAATTAAAATTATTATTTTAGCTTTAACGTTATTAGAATTTAATTTATTTT
>CAZUDJ010000054.1:0-4335 GCA_964618575.1 uncultured Gammaproteobacteria bacterium
TAATTTATCTTTATAAAAAATTTGCTTTTATTAAAGAAGTAAAAGAAATAAAAAAAATATGGAAAATGAAAAACAATTAGACAACAAAAAGAAAGCAACAATGCTTATCATCGGTCTAGTAGTTGTGCTAGCCGCTGTAGTTGCCATAGTTCTTGCTATGCCTAAAGGAGAAAAAAAGCCAGTGGTAAACACTAACACCCCGGGCGGAAGTCAAGTGGAAACACCAGATGGAAATGTTCCTGGTGGAGAAGGTGAGACGCCTGGTTCAGTTGATTTTGAGGAGCCAGTAAACCCAGTTTTAGAAGGAGCTGTGGTAAATGCTCCTGGAGCTAACTTAATTACTAAAGAGGGAAAGGTAGTTAACGAAGAAGGAAAAGCAGTTCGCTCTGACGTTGCTTACAACTCACCAGAAGCACCTCGTCAAACACAAGTGATAGAAAATGAGGACGATATTAAAGATGCTGTTAAGCTAACTTTAGGTGATGATGGTTTTAGTCCTAAGGAATTCAGTGTTAAGCCAGGTGCAGCGGTAACAATCGCTTTAACTGGAACAAACGAATCTTCCCACGTACTTGCCTTTGAGGATAAAAAGCTTGGCGCAGTCTATATTAATATTCGCCCAGGGGAAACAAGAGCCGTTACTTTTAATGCTCCAGATGACGCTGGTGACTATACTTTCTTCTGTGACTTTCCTGGACACAAAAATAGAGGAGAAGTTGGTGTAATGAAAGTTCAATAAGATATATTTAAGATAAGAATAAAAGACGAGGTAAATTCTTGCCTCGTCTTTTGTTTTGGGAGAGATATAAAAAGCTGCAAGCCTTTTATATTTATGCTATAATATATTTATAATATGTATTTGCTTTAAATAAGCAATTTAAGGTTTCTTTTTAAAATAATTTTATTTATATGGACCAATATAGTCAAAATTATCAAAATGAGAGTGAGGTAGCTTTAGAAGATGATATTGAAGAAATAGAACCTGTATCTAAGAAAAAAAACTTAAGTACTCTAATTATTATTGAAATAATTCTTTTTCTTATCGTTTTAGTTTTAGCCATTACTTTCTTTAGCTCACGTGGCAGTTTTAATTTTTTTGCATCTTCTACTAAGGTAAATAACAGTGAGCAGGACAAGGGCCAATTAAATAAAGATGACTTGGTGGTAAGTGATGATGAAGACGATAGTTTAGAGGCTGTGAGTCCAGGAGCTGATGTAACTAGTCCTAGTGAGGGAAGCACTACAGTAGTAGAAAGTTTACGTCTGACATTGCCTGTTCCAGATCAATCTATGGTAAGTGTAGAGTCTGATATCCCCGAAGGGGCGATAAAAATAGAAGGTCTTGAGACAGGATTTTCTCCTTCTGAGTTTAAAGTAGAAAAAGGCGAGATGGTGACCCTAGCCTTGGTATCGCGTATAGATTATCCTTATATCCTAACTTTCTATGAAGAGAGCATGCCCGCAATTTCAATCGGGCTAGGTCCACAAGAAACACGCTGGATTAGCTTTAAGGCCCCGGATGTAGCTGGTGAGTATCAGTTTAGAAACGATGCCTATGGCAGAACCAATCAAAAAGGAAAAATGATAGTAGAGTAAATTATTTATAATTATTTATATTAATCGCATGGCTAAGACTAAAAAAGGGAATTCAATTCCCAAGCATCTAATTATTATCGGCAGCGCACTGATAGTTCTAGCAATAGTTTTTGTTGTTTTAATAATTAAAAATCCTGGAGAAAGAGAAGCTCCAGTTGTGGGAAATAATACGGATTATATTGATAATGTTAATGGGGGTGATGTTGTTATAGATAAAGACTTAAAGGCTCCCTCAGAGGAGCTTGAGGTAGTTGATAATTTAGGCTCAGCTATTGCCACTACAGCCGGTGCTAGTCTTATTACCAAAGATGGCAAGGTGGTAAATGAAAAGGGTCAGGTAGTCCAAAATAATGCTAGCCCTATGACAGACCTTGCCCCTAAGTTAAGTCAGCCGGTAAATGAAGAGGATCTTCTCCCTGGTACTATTAAAATTATAGTAGATGAAAATGGCTTCACTCCTAATACTTTTACCGTTTCTGCCGGTGAGCCAGTAACACTATCTCTTAGCGCTAGGAACGTAAGCGCTCGCCTAGTTTTTGAAAATAGTGACTTAAGTGCTTTGGAGATTCCTGTTCGACCTGGTTATACTTTTGCGAAAACTTTTAACGCGCCTTCACCTGGTGAATATGTCTTCTTCCAAGATATGCCAGGGAAGTACAATCAAAAGGGAAGAATGATAGTTGAGTAATAAAATGAAAAGAGATGTAAGTAAGAATAAAAGTAATAAGAAAAAAAATCTAAAAAAGAAGAAAAGCTTTACTTCTTTTTTAGATAGTTTAAGGAATGCAGATATTTTTACTCACGTTCTAATTATTATCGTACTTCTCTTAGCTCTATTTTTAATGATATTTTTCAAAAATCAAAACACTAATTCAGTGTATCGTGAAGCTAAGAAATACAAGGAGGATGAAATTAATCTGAGGCTTAAGCACAATGTTTATGGCGATCATTTTGTAAATGACTTAGGAATAAATAAGGATAAATCTAACTTCTATTTTGATAAAATCACTACCGCCTATACTTACGAGCCAGATTATAAATTAAAAGATGGCGGGGCTTGTAGCGATATATATTGTGGAAATTCGCCTAGCGCCTGGTCTTATGCCGGAGTAGCTTATGATGATGAAATTAAGTATTGCCTCAAAAACAATTGCTTGAGTTTAAAGAACAATGCCTTGGTTTATGATGATAAAGATTTAGACTTGCCTAGTAAAATTAAAGATAAGAAAATTAAAAATATTTCTATTTACCCACTTGATTCTACTTGGTTAGTAGGTTTTGTTTTTCTAGATGGAGGTCAGGAAAAGGGAAGAGCCTATAGCTTTGACGGAAAGAATTATAGAGACCTAGATGAGGATAATAGATTCCCCTTTGTATCTTTAAATGACTTTCCTGGAGCCCGTATTGGCTTTGGTGGGGATAGTGATAATTACTTAGTGCTCTACGGTGGCTATAAGTTTTTAGGATACCAGGTTAATAATGGAAACAAATATGATATTTCAAGATTTGTAGGACTAAGAGTTTCAAATGGTGGTTTCTATCCCCAAGCTATAAAGATAGAAAGGGAAGACGATACTCTTTGGTACTTATATTCTTTAGATGAGACTAAGCCACGTTTAATTAAATTATGGCAAAATGGAAGTAAAAGTATAAAAGGTTCTCTGGCTCTAGGAGTTAGTCTTTTAGAAGAAAAAGAAAATGCTAACTCCTTCCTAGTGCGAAAAGGGGAGGGGAAAAATGACTTAGAGCTTATTTTAAAAAAGAATGATAATTATTTTAAAAAATATTTTATAGACAATGGATTCTTGCAAAAGAATAAGTATGCACTTTTAAGCACCAATTTACTCAAAAAAAAGGGTGTTTTTCATGAAGCTACTTTCTATAGTGTTTTAGCTTGTGGCACTAATACTTGTGATAATAATATACCCTCAACAGACTTAAAGTTTTCGCTCTTAGGTGATGGTGATAATTACCTCCCCTTAGAGTTTAATAAGGCTATGAGTTTTCCTAGCAGTTCAAACTCTCTTTATTGGCAAATAGAAAGTGGCAAAAAAAGAAATACTAAAGATTACTCACCCTGGATAGATGGTGTTACCGATGTTTCCTACTCTTGGTTTGAGTAACTATAATTCCTGAAATTAGCTTTAAAAATTATTGTCTGATAATTAAAAAAATGTTATAATTTATAGAGTAATAATTGACGCCAGTTTTAAGCTTCTTGTCTATGACTCCACAAAGAATTTCCAGTTTTTACCTTAAAGGGATGCTAGTCTCCTTGCTTTTTTTATTACCTTTAGGTCTAGAAGCAAAGAATATTGACATAGGTACAAATCTTGATCAAATTAGCATTCCAGGAACATTGTGTTTAGGTGGAAATTGTAAAACTTCATGGGATCAAGCTGGTCTTTGGCAAAAAAATGGCAACCACGCCTATTATAATGTTGTTTCTGGTAACGTGGGCGTTGGTATAAGTAGTCCTATTTTTGGCTTAGATGTTGCCAAGACGGAAGGTTTTAGAACTAATGGTCCAGTTGTTTTTAGAGGCTCACTTTATACAGGCAGTGGCACTAGACTACTTACAGTTGATAACACTGGTAACGTTTTTGCTACTAGTATATCCTCTGCAGTTGGTTTACCTAGCTCAGCTACATCTGGACAAACCCTAAGATCAAATGGAACTTCTTGGTTGGCTAATTCTAATTTATATAATGATGGGACTAATGTGGGGATTGGGACGAC
>CAZUDJ010000055.1:0-4299 GCA_964618575.1 uncultured Gammaproteobacteria bacterium
TATCTTTTTCACTGATTTATGTTAAACTAATATAATCTAATTAAGATAAATAGTTATTAAATAAATAATAATTATATGAAAAAGAATCATTTTTTATTAATAGTTTCTGTTTTGATATTGCTTTCTGCTATTATCCTCCAAATTAAGCAAATAGGGGATAAGAGAAGTAAAGAGGCAAACAATATAAATAATAATAACTCAAGTGAGCTTAGTCGGTCTACTAGCAGTGATAAGTTAGTTGGCGCAGATCGGGATGAGCATGGCTGCATTGCTTCAGCTGGTTATTCTTGGTGTGAACCCAAAGCAAAGTGTTTAAGAATTTGGGAAGAGGATTGTGTTTTGGAGCTTGAAGATACTCCTGAGCAAGAAGAAGATACCTTAAGTTCTAAGCCACTTGTATCTAGTCCCTTGGCTGGTGATACGGTTACTTCGCCACTAGTGGTAGAAGGAGAGGCTAAAGGAACTTGGTTTTTTGAAGCAAACCTACCTCTTAAGTTAATAGATAGTAATAATAATATAATTGCCGAGGGTTATGCGGTGGCTCAAGAGGATTGGATGAGCGAAGACTATGTGCCTTTTATAGGAAATATTAGTTTTGAGACAGAGCTTAATTCTGTTTATTTAGTAATTGCAAAAAGTAATCCCTCTGGACTTTCTCAGTATGATGATCAAATACTGATACCCCTTAATTTATAAGAATTAATTTTATGGACGAAGTTTTTCTATACAACACCTTGACTCGCAAAAAAGAATTATTCAGCCCTATCGCTAAAGATAAGGTGGGTCTATATACTTGCGGTCCTACAGTCTATAACTATGCTCATATTGGAAATTTGAGAACTTTTTTATTTGAAGATTTCTTAAAAAGAACTCTACTTTATAATGGTTACAATGTTTTACACGTTACCAATATTACCGACGTGGGGCATCTTACAGGTGATATGGATATGGGGGAGGATAAGATGGAGAAAGGCTCCAGGCGCGAAGGTAAGAGTGCCTGGGATATTGCTGATTACTACACTAAGGCCATACAAGCGGATTTAATTAAGCTAAATATTATCGAACCCAATATTTGGTGCAAGGCAACAGACAATATTCCTGAGCAAATAGAAATGGTTAAAATTTTAGAAGAGAAAGGTTATACTTATAAGATAAGCGATGGTATATATTTTGATACCTCAAAAATTAAAGACTATAACAAACTAAGCCATCTGCCCTTAGATGAGTTAAGGGAAGGGGCAAGAGTAGAGGTAAATAATGAAAAAATAAATCCGACTGATTTTGCTCTTTGGAAGTTTTCCAAAGATGGTGAGAAACGTCAAATGGAGTGGGACTCACCATGGGGAGTAGGTTTCCCCGGTTGGCATATAGAATGTTCAGCCATGAGTCTTAAATATCTAGATCCTAATCTTGACATTCACTGCGGAGGTATAGACCATATAAATATCCACCACACCAATGAAATAGCTCAATCAGAAGCAGCGACAGGAAAAAAGTTTTTTAATTATTGGCTACACGGTGAATTTTTAAATGTCAGAGAGGGTGATAAAATGTCAAAAAGTACTAATAATTTTTTAACCCTCGATAGAGCGATTAAGGAAAATAATGTTTCTCCTTTAGCCTATCGCTTAGCTGCTTGTCAGGTCCATTATCGCAAAAGCATGGAGTATAGTGGAAATAGTTTAAAACAAGCGGAGAACGCTTTGCAAAACTATAGACAGCAAATTAAATCCCTTGGTACTAAACTAGGTGTAGTTGATAAAAATTTTAAATTAGAATTTAAAAAGGCAATCAATAACGATTTAAATATCCCCCAAGCTGTAGCACTGCTTTCTAAATTACTTAAATCAAATTTAAGCCCAGAAGTAAAACTAGCCACTGCCCTTGATTTTGATAAAGTTTTAGGATTAGATTTAGATAAAAAAGAAGATATAATTAGCTTAGTTAAGGTTTACGGTAAAGAAATAGATGATAGAATAATTCCACTTAGCAGGGAGCTTAAAGCATTGTTAGAAAAAAGAGAGCAGGCCAGACTAGAGTCTAATTGGCCGCTCTCAGACGAGCTGCGCTCCCAGCTGGAAGCCTTAGGGTTCTTCGTAGAAGATATCAGTAATGCGCAAAAACTTACTTTAAAAAAAACAAAACATGAAGACTAATAATTTTTGGCAAGACTTAGCGAGGGGGACTCGGCCCATTTTAGCTATGGCTCCTATGGCCGGATTTACTGATTCTAGTTTCCGAATAATTTGTCAACAAAATGGAGCCGATGTGTTATACAGCGAAATGGCTTCAGTTGCCGCCCTTTATTATAGCGAACAAAAAGAGTCTAGGGATAAAGCGGAGGCTACCTACAGGCTCTTAGATTTTAGTCAGAAGGAGAGACCTTATGTCGTCCAACTTTTTGGCAACTCACCTGAGCATTTTGCCCTAGCTACTAAGCTTGTAAGTGAGAGAGTTAAGCCTGATGGCATAGATATTAACTTTGGCTGTCCTGTGCCAAAGATTGTAAAACAAGGGGCTGGAGCTAGACTCATGTCCAACTTAAAATTGTCTAGAAAAGTTATAGAGGCAGTTTTAGCAAACACTAGTTTACCAGTCTCTATTAAAATTAGAGCTGCCTCTGGCTCAGTGTCAGCATTATCTTTTATAAAAAATATTTCAGATTTGAATGTTGCTGCTTTAATGGTTCACGGTAGAACTCTAAAACAGGGATTTGTAGGCGAGGTTGATCATGCTCTTATAAAAACACTTAGGCCGCATTTTTCTGGGATTATACTAAGCAATGGCGGTGTTAACAGTTTAGAGGATGGGCAGAAGGCTTTAAAGTTAAGCGAAGCTAATGGTCTTGGCTTGGCTCGAGGTGCTCTGGGTAGACCTTGGTTGTTTAAAGAATTAAAAGAAGGGAGAGAAATAAATCTTAGTGCTCAGGAAATATTTACTCTTATTTTAAGTCAAGCTAAGTTAATTAAGAGTATAAAAGGGGAGGAAGCTTTCTTAGAGCTGAGAAAACATTTAGTCTGGTACACTCAAGGATTAAAAAACGCTAAGTTTTTGCGAGAAAAATTAGTGGCAATTAGTAGTTTGAAAGATTTAGAAAAAGCAATTTTAGATTATAAAGAATATGACTCTCTACATTAATACAATACTAGATGATAAATTTAAAGTAGCCCTTTTGCAAGGTGATAATGAAATCGCTCTTTTTGGTCGTGGCAAGCTTAGGGAGGGTAGTCGTTTAATTAGTTTAGTCGATAAGCTACTTAAAGATAATAATGTTAAATGGTCTAAGATAGCTAAAATAAAAGTAGCTGACTCTGGGGGAACATTTAGCTCACTTCGGCTAGGAGTCTTAACAGCCAATGCTCTAGCTTACGGCAAGCAAAAAGAAATAGTGGCAGACAGTGGCAACAAGCCAATTAAACTTAAAAATTTTGAACTTTTAAGTCCAGTCTATAGTAGTGAGCCAAATATTGGGATAGTTAAGAAAAAAATAATTACCTAATCTTCACTTCTTATAATTTTTGAAGTTTGGAAAAGAAAATTTTTTAAAACAAGACTTTTAAAGCTTGTGTAGGGGCTGTTGATAAATCAGCTCCTTTTTTTATTTAAAATAATAAGATTTAAACAGGGTAACTGTGGATAAGTATTATTTTTATTATTTTTAAGCTTAAATTAGCGTAAATTAAAGTGTTGACCCCTGGGGCTTAGTGGTGTATAATTAAACTTGTAAGGTGATTTGTGGGGAATAGAGGTTAATTAAAAATATTCCCAAAAAAAAGGATTCTATGTTTATTGGTGAATACAATCATAGCTTGGATAATAAGGGTCGCATAGCGATTCCAGCTAAATTTAGACTTGCTTTGAAGAGAGGGGCAGTTGTAACTAAGGGATTAGATAACTGTCTTTTTTTATATTCAAAAGAGCAATTTAAAGAGATTGCAAAAAAGTTTGCCGCCTTACCAATTAGTCAGGCCAAGGCTAGAGCTTTTTCTAGACACATGTTAGCCGGAGCTATGGATGTGGAGTTTGATAATCAGGGAAGAATCACTCTACCAGAATATTTACGTAAATTTTCAAGTTTAAGAAAGAAGGTCGTTATCGCTGGTCTATACGATCATTTAGAAATCTGGGATGAAGGTGCTTGGGATAAATATAAGGGTGAGAGTGAAAAGAATAGTAATGCTATTGCTGAGGCTTTAGGTGATCTAGGTATATAAGTATGGAATACCGACACAGCCCAGTTATGTTAGAGGAGGTACTTAAACATTTAAATGTTAAAAAGGGAAGAAATTATATTGACTG
>CAZUDJ010000056.1:0-4269 GCA_964618575.1 uncultured Gammaproteobacteria bacterium
TCTATTTTACGACTAAGCTTAGTTTTTAGATTACCAATACTGTTATGAGTATAAAAACCATTACTATCTATATACAGATCTGCCATGTGCTCAGCTTTTCTTAAGGAGTTTGGAGCATCATCAAGGTAGTCCATGTAGTATGTGCCAGGGGCTAAATCTAGGTCCCAGGCTTGACCATTTAACCAGTTGGTATCTCGAGTTTTACGCACTAACTCTATACCCTCTTGAGCTAATTGATAAGCAATAATATTATTTTTATTTATCACCTGGCTTTGAATGTTTTGTATAACTAAAGACAAGACTCCCAGTAGACCGACTGAGATGATAAATAAAATAACAATAATCTCTACCAAGCTAAAAGCTTTTTTATCGCTTAGCTTAGTTTCTGTGTGGGAAAATATTTGTCTAAATATTTTATGCATCATAGTCTATAACCTAATCTATTACCTCTGCTAGACCCAAGAAATTTATAAAAATAGTTTTAGTGCCTCCGTTCCTAAGGTCTTCTAGCTGTACATAGAGTTCAGTTGAACTACTATTTCGACTATCATAAATATTTACTCTAGGATCAGGTGGTAAGAAAGAAAGGCTAGCCTTGTCTTTGATATAGTTATCTTTAAAATAAATATTGCTAATCTCTATTCCTCGCGGCAACTCTATTATTCTTCCCCCCTTATCCACATCAACTCCTGTGTTGGGGTTATAGAGACTATAGCCATAGGTATTTGGATCTTGTAGTACAGGATACATAATATATTTATTGGGCGTGCTGGTGTCAAAGTAAAGCCCCCAACCACCTGATGGCACCTCTTCTCCATAACGCTTAAGCCCTAGAGCATTGTTTTGAGTACGGTGAATATCAGACACTAAAACCTGACTAGACATAATTAGGTCAGTTCTTTTATTGTTATCTTGATAATTATAAACAAAGATAGTGGTAACTAACATCACTACAGATAAGCTCACCAGCATCTCAATTAAGGTGAGTCCTGGGGCCAAATATCTAGCTCTAGATTTATTTTCTATAGTCATGATTTATGTTTATAAGAATTAATCTAATAGTCCTCTACCCTTACCTCACGCCATAGTGGTAGGTCGTAGTTAATACGTAGCACGGTACTAGTGCTGCAATAGTAATTACTGCCATCAGTCACTTTAAGAGTAATCGTGGTGTTGGCAGGGGCACCAAAGAATATATCTGTTTGAGCTTCAGTAGAACTGGCTATGCTAGCCCCTGTATCACTAGTACTCCACTCAAAACTACATAGTCCTGGGTAATTAGCACAAGTTAAAATATCACTAGGCCTCGAGCTTTGAAAAGCAAAGGATGTGCTGGTGAAAGTGACACCCTCACTAGTTAGAGCATCCTCCCCATCTGGCTCCCAGAGGAAATAGGGGATAGGAAACTCATTTCTAAAAGTATGAAATGTCAGTGGGTCACCATCAGGGTCCCCATCTGTATCTAAGTAGGAGTTTGTGTTGTAGCGTATCCATCCTGTAGCCTTACCCTCTTCATCAAAGCCCCTAACCCACCAGTAATAAGCTGTGCCATACTCTAGTTTATCTGCGGCAATAGTCACACTCTGGGCTATGCCTGACCTCTTTTCAAAGTGAATAACATCACTACTAGGGTTACTATTATTCTCAGCTATAATATCATCGGGAATTAATTCTGTAGCAGCAGTTTCACCAACCCTCTTTTTTCTAACTAAAACCTCATAGGCGGCTTGAGTACCACTAAACTTCTCCCACATTAGTGTCGCCCCACGAGCAGCACCTACCTCCCTACAGGCTCTAGTGTAGCTCCAATTAGGAGCACTGAGTCTACCTATGTTTAAATCTTTAATATAGACTTTGTAGTTTCGAGTATTGCAAGTCTCAGAGCCTAGTTCATCTGGATAGTTTTCTGTAGCACAGTTAAAGCTTAACTCTTGATTGCCGTAGATGCTCTTAGCACTGCCTGCAAAGTCACCTAAGTCTAAGTTAAGTCCAAAGTAATTACTACTACCATCATGGGTATAGATAGATGCTTCTTTGTCAGTGTAGTCAGCATCTAAGAGAATCCATTTCTCGTTTGTCCCACTCAATCTATCACCTTCTATCTCTATCCTAGCCCAACCATAAAGCTTTTGATCATCATAGGAGTAGCAAGCCAGACAATCTTCTTCAGGCCCACAAATCTCTAGACATTTAGGATGGAAAGCATTGCCAGGAGGCATATTAACTCCGTCATAGTCAAAGTTAATAAATCCCACCATAGGGCTCCAGGCTTTTCCGATTAAGGCACCAAGACTACTAAGCTCAACCTTGTGATAGCCATTTTCATCACAGGAGTCATAGCTAAGATGAAACTCATCCTTTCCATCCCACCAGGGCTCTACAAAAGAAGTGCCGCCAGCTAAGTTGTGGGGCTCATCTAAGAAGTTTCCCGTTACATCATCTAAACAATTAAAGTAGACATAACCATAGTCTCCCCAATAGGCACTACCTCGCAGTGTTGAATTAGCTGCCTTAGCTATATAGGGTGTAAATACAAAAAACAGGAAAGATGCCATTCCTAAAAATTTAAATATAAATTTTATACCCCTTTTATTCATAAACTTATTATAACACTATTACTTGTTAAAATAAATTATTTGTAGTATTTATCCATAAACTTTTTTCCTAGATCTACCATGGCAATTCTATCTTTTTCGGTTTTATCATCATAGCCCACTAAATGCAGTAATCCGTGGATAAAAAGAAAATAAAAAATATAGGTATATGATTTCTTACTTCCAAATAGCTCATAATATTTATCTACTCTCTTAGCCTCAGATATGTTTATAAATATTTCTCCCCAAGTACTGCCCGGCAAAGACTCAGCTCTCATATCAGCTTGAAGAGGAAAGCTTAAAACATCAGTAGTCTTATCTATTCCCCTGTGTAACTTATTTAAACTTTTCATTTTCGCATCTCCTAGCACCACTAAAGATACTTGTCTATCACCAAGATTATAGAAATCTGAAACAGCCGCGAAAAGACGCAGGGCTTTAGAGCGAGATATTTTAGTTTTAGTGTTATTTGTAATATCTACCATATTAAAATAAAGTTTTTTATTTTTTTAAAATCTTCTTTGCAATTCTCTTTAATCCCTTTCCTAATCTATAGACTCGGTAATACATAGAGCGAAAAACTATATCATAGACACCAGCATACTTTTTTTCCTCTCCGGAAAATCCCATCTTAAAGCGTGTTACCCCCGGCCACTTTAAAGCATCGATGCCATAGAAATCATACAAGTCACAGCCCCTGCTCTTGGCAACTTTAATTAACTCAAACTGAAGTAAATGTGGTGCCATAAGTCTCCTATATTCATTATCACTAGCACCGTGTAGATAAGTAGCCTTTTTGCCATAGAAACAAACTATAGCGGCGGCAATCTTTTTGCCCTCATGTACAGCAAAATATAGTTTTATAAAATCAGAATCAGATGAGAGTAGATTCTCATAATGCTTTTCACTATGTATACGAAAAGCATCACGCTCTCCCGTCTTCTCCATTAAATTCCAAAAAGAATAGAAATCATCTAAGCCTCCCTCCTCTATTGTAACTCCTCGTTTAGATGCTAGACGAATATTATACCTTGTCTTTTGATGCATATCAGCTAAAAGCTCTTCTTCAGATTTAGAAATATCTAGCACTAAAGTTTTCTTTGGTTGTACATCTGAGGCTCTTTTAATTCTAAAAATACTCGCCAGTGAGCGTGCTGGGAATATATTTTTCCATAAATCACTACCTCCACAAGAAGGTTCGATTTTTAAAAATACGGCTTTTTCATTTAAACGCCTAATAGCTTTAAGTAAAAAACCTATCACCTCTTTTTTCCGCGCTTCATCTAAGCCAGCTCTAAGCAAAGGACCTCTGGGAGCGTAGTAATAGAAAAAATTAGAGCTAAGAGGTGTCTTTATCAATATAATTAAAGCTAATATATCACTAACTAAAACTGTACTCTCTTTCTCAGACACGCCACCTACTACCGCTAACACCTGTGCTTCACTTCCCTCTCTTTTGGTTAGCTCAAACCACTCTGGACTAAGTAAAAACTCAACCCCAGAGTTACCAGGATTTAAAAGCAAAAACTCCTCCCAAACTAATTTGTCCAAATTTTCTATAATTTTCATATACCCCAAATATTATAGCTATATTATAGCATTTAAGTTTACAAAAATAAAAGAAGCCACAAAAGTGGCTTCTTTTATATTTTTGCTTTTTTTAAATTCAACTATT
>CAZUDJ010000057.1:0-4225 GCA_964618575.1 uncultured Gammaproteobacteria bacterium
AACGGTTTTATTAATTTTTATATAGCTTATATTTTATAAACGACTATTCTTAAATTTTTGTAATAGTCACTGTAAAAAAATGACTTTTTCATATTGGGAGAATAAACTTCCAATTTTCTTTTATCAGGACCATAACGGAAACCGGAAACTCTCCATTCAAGCTCAGATGCGGCTAATTTAATCTTTCCCCAATTAGGATGACCGGAAACGGCTTCTAAACTTATTGGAGCAGAATAGCCACCACCGGAAAGTTCTCGCACTACGAAAGCTTCACCTTGGAAGGCTTTTTCCAGCTGAAAAAATAGAACAACATCATTATTAGAAGCCCCACTGTAACTAAAACGGAAATACTCATCGCCACTTTCACCCGGTAAATTGACTGTCTCTACATCACCTTGAGGGATAATCTCTCCATCTTCAAACCAGAACCAAACTAAACCGGGGTTATCGGCTTTAACAAATTTAGAGCCAGATAGGTCTGTCCAATTAGTTTCTGAATGAATAAGCGCAATGTTGTATAAACCTTTTAACTTTAAGTTAATAGTCAGTCCAACATATTTACCAACATCCTTGGTTTTCTTAGGCTTACCGTCCTTATCGATAATATAAGCATTATCTTCAGGCACCGGCTTTACTTTCCACTCTGTTACTAAGCCATTGTAGAAATATTTATCACTACTGGCAAAACGAAGTCTTTCTTTAGAAAATAGAAAGAGAACATCGAAACTACCATCACTTTTCTTTTCAGAGAAGATTTGAACTGGATCAGTGCTTGATACGTCAAGCACAGATATAACGGTAAATTCTCTATCTTCTTCGCTACCATCTTCAAATTTAGCCCTAATTTTAACCTTAACTTCTCCTAGGCTAACAAATTTATGACTAACTTGAGTTCCTTCATACTTAGCATCCTCTATTTCCCAAAAGGCATGCTTAATCTTTGACTTCTTACTCTCAAGATTAAATATAGTCCCCACATCCTGCGGTACATAAATTGTACCACTACTGGAGGAAAATCCAGATCTTGTACTTAGGACCAAACTTGATCCTTGATCTTCTACTACTTCCTCTGGTAGATCAAAATCTACCTTGGAACAGCTCGCCATAATAAATAGGGCCAGCATTAACGTTAATAAACTCATTACTCTTTTCATCATTTATAGGCCTCCTCGCCTGTTTTATTTAATTGTTGTTAATGTACTAAGAAATACTTTGTTTTACTTTAAAATACTTCTACTTATTTCTTATAAATATTTAGGGTGTCTTCGGAAATCTTATCCCAACTATAGTACTCATTAGCTCTAGCCTTCGCTTCCCTGCCTAATCTTTCCATTCTTTCATTATCCTCTAGGGCTAATTTTAATTTTATCTCTAAATCGTCTATATCTTTTGATTTAAAATACAAAGCTGTATCAGCCACTGCTTGACGGTTAGCGGCAATATCACTAGCAATAATAGGCAGACCATGGGCCATTGCCTCAAGCAGTGAAATTGAAAGACCCTCTAGTTCTGAAGATTGCACAAATAATTTAGCATGACCATACAACTGATTTAGGGTTTCACCAGTTTGATTACCGGTAAAAATTATATTAGGATTGCTAGCTGCTAATTTTTCTAACTCTTCTTGATATTCACCCTCACCTACAATAGCTAGCTTTATGCTCTTATCCTCTAATTTTGAAAAAGCTTCGATTAAATACTGTGTTCCTTTAAGTCTAATTAAACGAGACAAGCTGATTATATACTTACCTGGCTCAAGGCCAAAGGCTTGTAGCTTATCACTTCTCTCAGTTTCTTCTATATAAGCACCATTGGGAATAATATAGCTGTCTCTTCCATGGCGTTGTAGTAAATAATCTCTCATTAGGTCTGTTAATACTATTACTTCATGAGCATAGCGAGTCATCATGCCTTCACCGCGACGAAGCATAAACTTGGCAAAAGAACCCCACTTATCATTTCCATAGTCAAAACTATGTAAAGTAGAAACTACTTTAATTTTTGGAGTAAATAAACGAGGAATCCAAGTAAGTAAGGATGGTCCAATGCCGTGGTAATGGATAACATCAACCTTGGCTCGCATAGCATGTATAGTAGCTAGAAAACCATGTGTGATAGCGGCTAAATTCTTATTATCTATAAAAGGTAGGTGTACTAATTTCACACCCTTCCACTCTGATATTTTTTCTGGTAAATAGCCCTTTCTATTATAGACTATAACCTCTTGTTTTTTGGCTACCAAAAATACCGCTAGGCTTTCTACATGCCTATCGACTCCGCCACTTTTAACAGGTATTCCCTTTTGTCCTATCAATGCTATTTTCATATATTTTATTTAACCCTAAATCTTAACAATTAAAGTAGTTTTTGTCAAGACTTATTGAACAATAATACTATATCACATTATAATACTTTTGTCAAGGATAAGAGGTCAGTAAGTGCTGCTAAATTTTTTAAAACAAATAGCAATAGAAGAACAAGAATGTCTATGTATAAAAAATAAAAAACCCCTAAACTTAAATTGTATAAGTTTAGGGGTATGTGATAGTTTATTGCTGCCTAGTTCGGTAAATCCAGCAATTTCCTTCTTTTATCATTGGTCTTAATTCCCAACCTGTATAAGGGGCTTTGATTTCAACAATATTATCAAACTGCAGCCCACCGGAAGCTAGCGACTTTCTGATAATTTCATCACTTACATAGAAAGTCCCTTCTGTAGTGACGCCATAGTCTCCTGAATAACCTTCGGTAGGTTCAACCTTCCAGTTATAACCTTTTACCTGATTATCAGCAAACCTATTGAAAGTAACCCCTTGCTGCATCGCATAGTGGGGAAAATAACAATCTTCCCTTCTATTGGCTCGCACACAAAAGATAATCTCTCCACCTTGGCGTAAGTAGTCTAAATTAGCTACTCCCGCTACAATTGGTGCACTTGGCGCTGCTTTTCTCTCGGGGACAATAACCTTTTGAGTAATAGGCGCACTTGATTTAACTATTGGTGCTTTAGGAGCGGGCTTTGTTGCCGCTGGCTTAGGACTAGAAACAGTCCTAGTTTTTGTTACCGTCTTCTTACCTAAACATTCGTCTAAGCGCATTTGCAAGTCAGTATTCTCCTTTTCCAACCACGCTACTCTTTCTGTGAGAGTGGCAATCTGTATTGCCTCATCGCACAGATCATCTGCTCTTGTCACTTCTCCTGCTTGAGTCATGTTAAGACTCTGGGTTTGACTCTGATTTTGAGCCTGGCGTTCGCAGCTTATAGCCGCAAATACCACTACTAATAAAATAATTAATTTTTTCATTTTCGTCCTTTCTTTATTTGTTTTTATCCATTTCTGATTTTCCAACATTTACCTTTTAATATTAAAGGGGTTGAAACTTATCCCTACCACAAATTGTGTACTGTTGTGGTGAGGTTCATAACTTCCTATCTGCTTCTTTACAAGAAAGTATACAGAAAGAAAATCGTCCCAGCCTCTTTTTTTCAAGGCTATCTCTGGTCCTATTGCCAACCAGTTACTTTTATCACCTTTATAATGATAGTAACCAACATATAGCTTAGGTTCTACTAATAGGTCAAATTGACCTATAGCAGCTATACTTTGCTTTAACTCGGCAGTATAAGCTGCCTTATTCCATAACCATGACTCATCTATAGGTTTGTCATTCCAAAATGATACTTTGTTTGAACTTAAAGTTTCTTGAAATGCCAATCTAAGTTGAGTTCTGGGAAATAAATGCGATCTATAGCCTACAATTTTTAGCAAATTAAAATTTAATTCACCAGAAATCAAGACATCTTTTTGATCAGCGCTATATTTACCCAGCTTATTATCAGCTCCCACACTTAAACCTTCACCACTATCTACACTTCTTTTAAGCATTAGGTTAAAACCTAAATAGCTTGAATGCGTAGTAGTGAAATAATGTGAATACTTACCACCGGCAAAACCAATTGCCAGATCCGTACTTACTCCTTTGTATTCACTAGTGTGGTCATTGCTCTTAGATCTAGTTTGACTAGCTAAGCCAGCAAAACCTAAATTAAGACCGGAGGCTGTTTTAATCGGCATATACTCTCCGTATACACCATACCAATAACCTTGGTTATTAGTATTTTCCTTGGCCATATGTCCTCCTGTAAAAAGAGAGACATTTACCTTATTCCTAAACTGACCAAAAGTGCTAAGCACCATTAATCCTAAAAACACCGTTAATATTA
>CAZUDJ010000058.1:0-4205 GCA_964618575.1 uncultured Gammaproteobacteria bacterium
TTGTGTGACGGTAGGAGCCGGTAAGGTGAGCGCAGCTGCTAAGAAGTTGATGTTAGTTACTAAAGAATGTTTAGATGCAGCTATTTTAGAAGCTAAGGTGGGCAATTGTATAAATGACATCGGTCGGGCAGTAGAAAATATTGCCAATAAGCACAACTACGGTATAGTGCGTGATTTAGTTGGCCATGGTCTAGGCTACTTTGCCCACGAAGCTCCCGATGTACCCAATTATACTGTGCCCGCTAGATCGAGTGATAATGTAAGGCTAAAAGAAGGCATGGTAATTGCCATTGAGCCCATGATAAATATTGGCACTGGTGATGTTTTAGTAGCTAGCAATGATTATACTATCATTAGCGCTGATAAGTCTTTAAGTGCTCATTTTGAGCATACTATTGCTATAACTAAGGATGGACCACAAATTCTTAGCGCTCTTTAAATAATACTATGACGCATATAAAACAATATTTAGGGATAGATTGGGGTGAGAGGAGAATAGGCTTAGCGACCGGCGACAGCCTTACTAAAATGGCCTTGCCTTTTAAGACAGTGGCAAATTTCACTGAACTTCTAGAGCTTATAGCTGAGGATGAAATTGAGGTAGTGGTTGTAGGTGTGCCACGTAAGATGAGTGGGGAAGAAGCTAATTCTAAGCTTTGGTTGCAATTTGTGCAAAAACTTAAAAACCAGGCTAACTTTAAGCTCATTTTACAAGACGAGAGGTTAAGTAGTAAAGGAGCAGACGCTCTTTTCGGCACTAAGAAAGACAAAGCCTCCCGCGATGAAAATGCAGCTGCTATAATACTACAAAGTTTTTTTGATAAGCAATAATATATATGCTTAAGGGAGCAAACACCAAAGCGATAGTTTTAAAACGCCAGGATATACGTGAAAATGACAGCCTGGTGCTTTTTTATACCAAAGAACAGGGAAAAATATCTCTTATTGCTAGGGGCACTAAAAAACCAGCCTCTAAATTAGTGGGGCACCTTGAGCCCTTAAATGTTATAGACCTGATGGTTGTGCCGGGAAAATCTTATAGCTACGTGGGGTCTGTAAAGTCTGAGAAAACATTTTTTAGCCTTAGAGGAGATATAGATGCTCTTAAGTGGGTCTTTGCCGGCATTAGTTCTTTTCTAAGGCTTATAAGTGCGGAAGGGGAAAAAGATGAAAGACTTTTTTTGCTGCTGTATAATTATTTAAAGATATTAGATGATTTAGCAAGAGAAGTTAGTGCTAAAAAAGAAGGAGAAATTTCCTATGCTGTTTTTATATTCCGTCTTTTAACTATTGTCGGCTATCGACCCCAAATTGAAAAGTGTCTGCATTGCTCCTTAAATTATGACCTTGAGTCTAAATATTTTGATTTACAAAATGGAGGAATTTTATGTCAAAAATGTTATCTAAAACTAGAAGAGGGTAGGCGCGAGGCTTATTTTAAGGTGTCTGACTCTAGTGTAAAAGTTTTAAGCTTTATCTTAAATGAAGATAAGTTTTTAGGAAAAAAACTAAAATTTAGTCTTAAATTAGGACACGAATTAGCTAATTTGGCAAATAGCTACCTAGAGTTTAGGCTTTAAATAAAGCCTTTAAAGCGCTATTTAAGCTATTTTTAGCGCTTGCTAAAAGTATAAAAATAAGATAATATTCTATTGATACTTATTTAATAATAATCTAATTTTATGGAGAATAAAAATGACGCCAAGTATGTCTTTTATTATCTTCTATCGCTAACTGCCCTTATCTTTATGGCTATTTCAGTGGGCATGATAGCCTACGGAATTATAAATGAGCTAGTGGCTGATACTTTGATAAATGGTTCTTATTATAACTCTTACAATGGTCAATTTAAATTTGCAATATCAGCTATTATTATCGCTGCTCCTTTATTTTATATCTCCACTGGCTTAATTAGAAAGGGAATATATAAAGGTGAGATTAAAAGTGATAGTCCGATTAGACGCTGGCTCACTTACTTTATCCTTTTTGTTTCTTCACTGGTTATATTAGGCTCACTTATTTCTGTTGTTAATAGTTTTTTAGGTGGTGAGCTTACTTCACGTTTTATTCTAAAGATGATAACTGTATTTATTATCTCTGGACTCACTTTTGCATATTATTTCTATGATATTAAAGCAGAGAAAGTAGAAGCCAAGGATAAGTGGATTAAGATTTTTTTCTTTTCTTCATTAGTTATAGTTTTAGCCGCCTTTATCTCAGTTTGGTTTTTTATAGAATCACCGCAAAAAGCGAGAGAAAGGAAACTCGATCAAACAACTGTAAATAAAATGGCTAATTTAGAAGGTGAGATAAATTATTATTATTCTAAGAATAAAGAACTACCAGAGGAAATATCAGATCTTGTAAAAGGTAGTCAGTTTGTAAGTTTAAATGAGAGCAATATTGAATACGTGAAAAAGGGAGATAAAAGCTTTGAGCTTTGTGCAACATTCTTAAGCGAAAGTGAGGATTTAGGAAGTGCTTATAACTATAGACCGGGTTCCTATCACAGTCACGAAGCAGGATATCATTGCTTTCCCGGAGAAATTTGGTCAGTAGATGATAGTTCTAAAATGGCACCGGAGCTTATTTTCTAGTAAGAGCAAAATAGTCTATTTATGATGGAATTTAAAAGTGAAAAATTTACCGGCCCCCTGGGACTGCTTCTTTCCTTAATTGAGAAGGAGGAAATGGACATAACGGAAATTAATTTAGCTAAGATTGCCGATGACTATGTTAGCTATATCAGAGATGCTAAGGAAGCAATAGGCCCAGAAGACTTGTCAGACTTTCTTTTACTAGCGGCAAAACTACTCTACATTAAATCAAAAGCATTGCTACCTTATCTGCTAATAGACGAGGAAAATGAATTTGATGAGGATGATTTAGAAAGACAGTTAAGAATGTATAAGGAGTTTGTAGAAGCATCAGGCAAAGTTAAAGATATTTTAGAGGCGGAAAATTTTCTCTTCATTCCCACAGTCTTAAAAGTTCGTGGCTTACAAGAGGCACCTTCTAGTTTTATTCCTCCTAAAAATATAGATCTTTCTATTTTAAAATATAAAATGAGAGAAACTATTGCCCGCTTAGAAAAAGAGCAGGCCGAGAAATTACCTGAAGAAAGACTAGAGCCAAAAGTAAGTATAGATGAAAAAATACAAATTATAAAAGATCTTTTACTTAAAAAAATTAAAATAAACTTTTCCAAGATTTTAAGTGAAACTAAGGATAGGACAGATCTCATCGTTAGCTTTTTAGCAGTTCTAGAGCTAGCCAAGCAAAAGGAGTTAGTCTTTGAGCAAGCCGAACTCTTCAGTGAAATCCATATTTTAAATCACGATTAGTATGAATATTAAATCAAAAATTGAATCACTTTTATTTGCTGCGGTAAAACCGCTTAGTTTAAAGGAGCTTAACTCTGCCCTTAAAGTAGGGGAAGCTGAGCTTAAAAATGCTTTACTTGAGCTAGGGGAGGATTATAAGGCTAGAGAAGCCGGTATTACTTTAATTGAAAATAATCGGCGCTATCAATTAGCTAGCAGTGGCAAGAATTCAGCAATGGTTAAGGATTTCTTAAAGAGTGAAATAACAGGAGAGTTGTCTCAAGCTAGCTTAGAGGCTCTTACCATCATCGCCTACAGGGCACCAATTACAAAGTTAGAGCTAGAGAAGATAAGAGGAGTTAATTGTAGCTTAATAATCCGCAACCTCCTTTTGCGTGGCTTTATTGAAGAAAAATTTGATCGGAAGCATCAGGTAAATCTATATAACGTAACTCTAGATTTTATGAGATTTTTAGGCATAGAGAAAACTAGTGACTTGCCAGATTTTAATAAGTTGTCTCAGGCACAAAGCCTACTTTCAGTTTTAGAAGAGAAGCTCAGTGATAATTAGGCTAAACCAATGATATTTACCAGTTTTATAAATTTAATATTTTTGCTTTTAACTGCCCTATTTCCTAGTTCAGCTGTCCTAATGCAAGATGTAGACACCTTAAAAGAGAGTAATTATAGAGAGGTGACAGAGGTCTTAGAGGCAGACAAGGCGGTAGTACTTTCAGAAGATGGTCGTTACCTATTTTTAGCTAAGCAAGCAGACAGTGTTCAGCCTATTGCTAGTATTACCAAACTGATGACAGCTTTAGTTTTTTTAGAAACAGAAAGTGATTTGACTAAGATATATAAGATAAAGGCAGAAGATAGTGT
>CAZUDJ010000059.1:0-4179 GCA_964618575.1 uncultured Gammaproteobacteria bacterium
AAAAATTAAATTAAAATAATATTTCTATTGAGTCATCCACTAGATATTTCAAACTTTAGTGAAAGAGTGTCAGTTTACACCTTTTTTTGATAACTTACCTCATCTAGCTTAACACTAATAATCTGACTAACGCCATCATTTTTCATGGTAACACCATACAGTATACTAGCTTTGCGCATAGAGGCACGATTGTGGGTAATAACAATAAATTGAGTTTTATTTGAGAGGTCGTCTAATATTTTTGCCAGGCGCACTGAATTGGACTCATCAAGAGCGGCATCAACCTCATCTAAGACAACAAAGGGCGAGGGGTTGGCGCTAATTATTGCACAGATAAGAGCAATAGCGGTTAAAGCTCTTTCTCCTCCAGAGAGCATAGCGACAGATTGTATTCTTTTTCCTGGAGGTGTGGCCTGGATGTCTATGCCAGCTAGACCAAGGGCGTTATACTTTTTAAGCGCTTTTATTTTCTTAGCTTTTTCTTCAGCAGCTAGTTTAGCTTCCGCATCATTCCTACTAAGGCCAGAGTCTATGTAACTTTCTAGACTGTTTTCCCTATTCTCTTCTTTATTTAAATCATCTAGCATTAGCTTAGAAATCTTAGCGGATCCGCCACTAAAAAGTATGCCAAAATATTCATTAAACTTCTCTGATATTATTTTAAACTCATGATCAAAGCGATCTTTGATGTTAATGTCTAGTTCTTTTATAATTTTTTCTAAAGATTTAATCGCTTTATCTAAATCTTCAGTTTGCTGACTTAAAAAGTCATAACGCTCTTTTGTTTCCAGATATTCTTTTTCTGTTTCTTCATCTATTCCTCCAATTTGCTCCAATTGAGATTTGTGATGGAAGATTGTTTTTTGCCATTTATCAACATCTACTTCAGTATCATCAACTTCTTGCTCGCTGATAGTTTTTAAACTTAAATTATCTTTTCGGATATTATTTTCTAAGTCTTCAAGTCGAGTCTCTTGTCTAATTGCCTCCATTTTAATATTGCTAAGATCGTTTGCAATATCATTTATTTCTAGCTGTAAGTTTTGTATTCTCTTTTGGCAGTCAAACATCTTAGTTTTCTCATCTTCTTTAGCTCTGTTTAATTTCTCGAGCTCAGTATTTATGTTTTTTTCATCTATACTTAGTTGATTGATTTTCTCTTGCAATTTATTTTTTTCACTAGCTATCTCATCAGAGTCAAACTTGTTTTCATTCTGTTTAATTTTTTGTGCTATTTCGTCAATTTCATTTTCAATATCTCTCTTTTTTTCTAGTAAAAGCCGTGACCTTTCAGAAATATTTGAGTCACGCAATCTGCACTCTTGTAGCTTATTCTCTAATTCTTCTTTTTTAGCTTGAAAGTGGTCCTCTTTATTGTCTGAGAGTAGGTCAGTCTTCTTTTGCTCTAGAACTTTAATTCTTTCCGATACTTGAGATATTTGTTTTACAAGTTCATCTTCTTTGGCAAGGTCAATTTTATCTAAGTCAGTGTCAATAGCTTTAAGTTCCCAAGTCAGCTTATTTTTTTTGTCATGAAGTAGAGAAAGTTCGTTTCTAACTTTAATTTTTTCCGTATTTATTTTATTTAAAGACTCGTTTATTTTCTGTCTATCTTCAGTTAATGCTATTATCTCCTCTTGTAGACTCTGTATTCTTCTGGCGTCTTCATCACTTTCGCCGGTTAGAATGGTTTTAATTTCGGCTTGGAATTTTTTCTTAGCCTCAGCTATCATTTTTCTTACTTTAGTAATGTCACTTTCAAGATTAATTTTATCAAGTTGTTTTAAAAAGTCTTGGATAACACGGCCTATGGTCTCTTCCTTGCCTCCGGAGTGGGCAGCTTGTTTAATTTTTTGATTTATAATTTGAAGTTCAGCATTTAGTTTGCTTATTTTATCACCAATTATTGTGTTGCTTTCTTTTAGGCTTAAATCTTTATCATCAGCATATTTTGCATCAAGCTCAGCTATTTCTTCTTCTAAAAGAGATAGTGATTTTGTTATTTCATTTTTTTCACTTACAAGCTCAGACTCTGAAACTTCCTCTCTAGCCTCTTTTTGCGCAGCTAAAGTAGCCTCTAGACGGTTTAAGGAGCTTACTTCAAGTGATGTTTCTTTATCAATCTGGAAGACTTCATTTTTAAGCTTTTCAATTTTGTTAAGCTCTGTTCGAATTTCATCTAGTTGAGAAAGTAAAACAGACTCCTCTTGTTTGGGTCGACTTTTCTCTAGTGAGGATATTTCTAACTCGATATTTTCTAGATCTCGTTTTAGTTCTGCACTTTTGTTACTCAACCAAGAAAGATCAAATTGACCACGAGATTCAAGCTGAGACTCAAGCTCTAAGTTAATTTTAGAGACCCTTTTCTCAAAATAATTTTTTTGTTCTAAGATTTCTCTTAGGCGAGGCTGAAGTTCATTAATCTTGCTGTAGTTGTCAGTGGTTCTGATTTGATTTAATTCTTCATTTAAAGTTGATAAATTAGACTCTTTGCTAATTTTTGTTTTATCAAGTTCTAAATATTTATTATTAGCTAAGTCTAGTTTAGAGCTAATACTAGAGTAAAGATGAGAGTAATACTTAAGCTGAGTGCTCTTTAAATTGTCTTCTAGTTCTTCACGTTTTTTTAGCTTATCCATCTGCCGACTTAGGCTTTTTAAGCGAGGTCTTATTTCGCTAAGTAGCATATCTACTTGTTGCAGGTTATCATAACTAGACTCAAGCTTATTTAAAGCTGAGTCTCTTTTAATTTGAAATTGCTTTACACCAGTTGCCTCATCGAAAAAATCTTTTCTTTCTGCAGCAGATGAGTTGAGAAAGTTATCAACCATTCCTTGGCCAATAACGCTATAGGTTTTTTGGCCAAAGTTAGCTTTAGCTAAAAGCATCTGAATGTCACTTAAGCGACAACGACTATTATTTAAAGAGTATTCGCTTTCTCCACTTCTATAAACGCGTCTTGTTATAATTATTTGAGGACAAGTATGAAGAATTTTATCTAGATTATTCTTTTCTTTTTTTGTCTCTTTATTTTCATCATCGCTATCATCTTCCTCCTCAGTATCAACCACTTCACCCTCATTGTCTACCTCCCCTTTCTTTATCGGGGACTTTTTAAATGAAAGAACCCCTTCCTCATTATTTAAAAACAAAGAAACTTCAGCTAAACCGAGCTGGCTTTTTTTATCTGATCCAGAAAATATAACATCTTCACTTTTTTTGCCTCTTAAAGTTTTAATGCTTTGCTCGCCCAGGGCCCAGCGAACAGCATCGGCAATATTTGATTTACCAGAACCATTGGGACCAACAATTGCCGTTAGTCCTCTTTTTTCGTCGCTAATTAAGCCAGAAAAGATAAGTTTATTTTTATGAGCAAAGGATTTAAAACCCTGAATTTCAAGTTTCTCTAGATACATAAATAGAATTAAGCTAAGGTGTTTTTTTTAAATTAAAAAGGGCATAAAGCCACCTCCAACTATTATAGAGCAAATGCTTGATTTTTAAAAGACGCTCAGTTATGATATGCATATGATAATATCATTTAGCGGAACCCCTGGTTCTGGAAAAAGTACTATTGCTAAGATGTTAGCTAAAAAATTAAATATGCCACGTTATTATATCGGGGGCATAAGGAGAGAGGCGGCTAAAGCCAGGGGGCTAAGTTTAGCAGAGTATAATAAACTGGGCGAAACTGATCCTAGTACAGATATAGAAGTAGATGATTATCAAAAGAAATTAGGACAAGAGAGCGATAATTTTATAATCGAGGGTCGCACATCTTGGTATTTTATCCCCCATTCCCTTAAAATCTATCTTAAAGTCGATCCCGAGGAGGGAGCTAAGCGAATATTTAAAAATTTGCAAAAAGATAATAATAGAAATGAGGGAAAAAATCTTGATAGCTGGCGCTCAGTCTTGGAAAGCAATCAGAAAAGAAACGCTAGTGACGCAAAAAGATATCAAAAATACCACGGCATTCTTGCTAGTAATGAGGAAAATTTCGATTTTGTGCTTGATACTAGTAATTTAGACATAGATGAGGTCTTTGAGAAAGTTAGTGAATTTGTGCTAAGCCAAGCTAAAAAATAGTGAAAAGCTCAATTTAGCATTTCCCTAGGGCTAGCCTTGACATATACAAAATTAAATTATAATATTAGGGAAGGATAAATTATAAAAACA
>CAZUDJ010000060.1:0-4142 GCA_964618575.1 uncultured Gammaproteobacteria bacterium
CCTTATTTACTGCAACTGGGATTTTTAGATAGATCACCTCGTGGTCGTCTTATTACCCAACTAGGGCTAGATCACTTAGGATTGAAATTAGACATAGATTAATATTGAAACGTATTCAGGTATAACTTTATGTCTAAACTCCAAACATCAGATTTCTTTTATCATCTCCCGCAAGAATTAATTGCTCAAGAACCTCTAAAAAATAGAGAGGACTCACGGCTTTTAGTTTTAGATAAAAAGAGTGGACAGATTGAGCATGATAATTTTTACAATATTGCTAAGTTCTTTAAACCTGGTGATGTTTTAATTTTAAATAATTCAAAAGTTTTTCCAGCTCGCCTTAAGGCTAAAAAAAAGATAAGTGGCGGAAAGCTGGAAATTTTTTTACATAAAAAGATAGACGAAGATGGCTTAAAAAATACTTGGCACTGCCTTCTTAAAGGGAGAGTAAAGCTTGGCTTAGATTTGATTGTTTCAAATAACTTAAGTGCAAAGGTAGTGGGTATAAATAATAACAATACTTTTCTCTTAGAGTTTAACTTAAAGGATCATGACTTTTGGACTGAAATTAATAAGATAGGAGAAGTACCTTTGCCACCCTATATTAAGAGAGAGAAGACTGACAGTCGTGATAAGAAAAGGTATCAAACAGTTTACGCCAAGAATGAAAAAATAGGCTCAGTGGCAGCACCTACAGCTGGCTTACATTTTAGTGAAGAAGTTTTGGTGGGACTAGAAAAAAAAGGAGTTAAAATAAAGCAACTGACCTTACATGTTGGTTTAGGAACCTTTCTGCCTCTGAAAGTGGAAAATTTAACAGATCATAAGATGCATAGTGAGTATTTAGAGATAAGCAAAGACACTATTAAGACAGTTTTAGAAGCGAAGAAACAGGGCTTTCGAGTTATAGCTGTAGGAACAACTAGCTGCCGAGCGCTGGAAGCTTTAGCTAGCGCTAAGCTCAATGATATAAATATCTTAAGTTCTAAGTACAGACCTAAGGCAGCAGCGATGTGGACAGATATATTTATTTATCCAGGTTATAAATTTAAATTAGTTGATGCCTTGATTACAAATTTTCATTTACCTAAATCAAGTCTACTAATGCTAGTCTCAGCCTTAGCTAGTAAAAAATATATAGATAAGTCTTATCAAGTTGCCATAGAGGAGTCTTATCGCTTCTTTAGTTATGGAGATGCTATGCTTATAATTTGAGCAAATATAGCTTCTAAGCTCTTAAAAGCTGGCTTGATATGTTTAGTTTTTTTTGCTAAACTTTAATTTGAATAAAGACTCGTAAAATTTTATTAAATAGTCTAGTCTCAACATATTGTATGCGTAAGTTTTTTCTTTTTGTTTGGGAAATTTTAAAGGTAGTTAGTATCTCTTTAGCTATAATTTTGCCGGTTAGGTATTACTTGATTCAACCTTTTTATGTAAAAGGAGCTTCAATGGAGCCTAATTTTCATGATCATGAATATTTAATCGTAGATGAGATTAGTTACCGTTTTTCAAAACCAGAACGAGGTCAAGTGATAGTGTTTAGATACCCTAAAAACCCGCAAGAGTATTTTATTAAAAGAATAGTTGGACTTCCAAATGAAGAAGTGCAAATAAAAGATGGGCAAGTCATTGTCTACAATAATGAAAATCCCAAAGGTCTTACTTTAAAAGAAGAATATTTAGCAAGCAACTTACACACCTACAGTGATAGCGAAATGAAAGTGAAGATAGGTGAAAGTGAGTATTTTGTCTTGGGAGATAATCGATCCGCCTCACGGGACTCTCGTAGCTTTGGGCCCGTCGATGAATCATTTATAACTGGAAAAATATTATTTCGTGGTTGGCCTCTTAATAATATAACGGTATTTAATAAAAATTATTGGCCACAATATTAAGATTATATGCCTAGAAGAAAAAAAACAGTAACTAAGCCAGACTTAGTGAAGAGTGTGAAAAAGAATGAGAAGATGCCTAGTCGACTTTTGGGCATGAAAGACTTTACTCGCCTAGAGCAGGCATGCTTTGATTTGATTTACGAAAGAGCTTTTAAATTAGCTGATACCTACGGCTTTCAAGCTATTAAAGTGCCTAGTTTAGAAAGCCTCGATTTATACAAAAAATCATCAAGAAGCGATGGTGATAAAGAGATATATAGCGTCGATGGTGATAAAGGGGAGAAGGCTGTACTTAGACCTGAACTTACACAGGGTATTATTAGATCATACATAGAAAATAATCCTGAGTTAGAAAATAAAGCCGCTCGTTTATTTTCCTGGGGTTCTATATTTAGAAAAGAAAAACTACAAAGTGGGCGCTATCGAGAGTCTACTCAGTTTAATTTAGAGGTAATTGGCGCTAGAAAGCCGATGGTTGAAGCTTCTTTAATTTATATGGCCAGCAGCTTGCTCACTAGCCTTGATATAGATTTTCAAATTCAAATAAATAGTGTCGGTGATGCTCCTTCTCGAAAAGAGTATTGCACTAAGCTTGGAAATTTTTATAAAGAAGGTGGTAAGAAATCAAAATTGTGCAGTGCTTGTAAATTAAACTTAGCAAAAAATTGTCTTAGTTTGCTTGATTGTAAAAATGAGACTTGTATCAAGCTAAGAGAAGAGGCGCCTCAAATTGCAGACTTTCTATCACTTGAAAGTAGAGACTACTTCACTAAAACATTAGAGATCTTAGATGAACTTAAAATTTCATATAACTTCAATCCGTATTTGGTTAGAGGCTTTAACTACTACAATGACGTTGTTTTTGAAATATGGCCAATTAATAAAGATGGCTCTTTAAACAACCAGGCTTTGGCTGGCGGTGGTCGATATGATAATTTAATAGAAAACTTGGGGGGACCGAGTTTGCCTTCAGCTGGCTTAGCACTGGGTATAGAAAGAATGATTTCAAAAATAAAAGACAAAGCCACTTTGACAAAAAAACAAGAAAAAGATATAGTATTTATTGCTCAATTAAGTGATCCAGCGAAATTAAAGTCAATGTTATTAGCGGAGGAGCTTCTAGCTGCCGGTTTTAATGTAAAACAATCCCTAATAACCGACAGCTTAAAAGAGCAATTAGAAGATGCCGCTAAAATGGAAGCCAAATTGTGTCTAATACTCGGTAAAAAAGAAATAATGGATGGAACTATTTTAATGCGTGAAGTTGATTCGGGTGCCCAAGAAACAGTAGTTTTTAAGAAGATAAAAGAACGTTTAAGCAAGAAGATGAATTCTTTTTAGAAACATTAATTTATTTATTTATTAATAAAATAGAAAGGAAGGTGTATTTAAATGGCTGATTTTAAAAGAAAGCCGGGTGAAAGTTTTGAAGGTTTTTTGCGAAAATTCAAAAGAGGATTGAAAAATACCAAAAGACTAGAAAAAGCTCGATCTAAGCAACATATGGAACCTAAATCTAGCAAACGTTTAAACAAGAAGAAAGCCTTGTCAGGTTTAGCTTTGCAAAAAAAGAATGAACTTTTACGTAGAACTGGTAAGTTGCCAGAAAGTAGACAAGGAAGACGTCGCTAGTACAGAAACAAACAGACAATAAAAATACTAAAAAAAGAGCTATACGTAGCTCTTTTTTTATTTTATAATTTATTTCTTGTTCACATCCTTGGTGATTCCAGGAATAAAACGTTTAATATTTTCCATGGTTGATTTTTTGGCATGTTGCTTTATTTGATCACGGGCTCTTTTTGTTTTAACAAATTTTAACCAATCTTTATTTGGATGTAGGCGGTTTTTTTCAACAATGATTTCAACCATGTCACCATTTTTAAGCTCTTGATCCAGTCTTCCTAGTTTATCATTTATCAAAACTCCTGAAGCTTTATTGCCAATATTTCCATGCACAGCATAAGCAAAGTCAACAGGTGTTGATTTATCAGGCAATTCAAAGACGTCCCCCCGAGGTGAAAAGACAAATATTCTATCACGGAAAATATTCATTTTTACATTTTTAACTAGTTCGGTAGTGTTGGTAACTTCTTTTTGTATATCAACAATTTCTTTTACCCAATAAGGTTGCTCGTAATGATCACCATCATTTTTTGATTTATAATACCAGTGAGCGGCTAAACCATACATCGCCTCTTCATGCATTTCTTGGGTTCTTATTTGAAACTCAGTCGGCTTTCC
>CAZUDJ010000061.1:0-4048 GCA_964618575.1 uncultured Gammaproteobacteria bacterium
TGATTATAATTGGAATAATTCCCACTCCGCTCTTCCGGCGATGGAACTTCAAAAAAATAGACAAAAACTTAATAAGTTAAATCTGATAAGTGACACTAAGCATGGCCAAGAGGTAGTTAGTGTTTTTCGCGACAGTTCGTTTAACTCATTCCTACATCATCACACCTTAATATTAGATGAGGAGATTACAGTTTTTGGAGGCAATAATTGGACCACGGGAGGATTTTTTAGAAATGATGAATCTATTATGATTTCCAATATAGAATCAATTAGCAAGTCTTTTATAAGATCCTATAAAATGAACTACCAGTTTAATAAATAAGTTTATTTTTTAAGCCTGCAATGCTAAACTTAATATGTGGTGTTTATATTTATTTAATTATTAACTAATACACATATGACAGAGACAAGTATTTACCTAGCTCAAATTATCGGCCCCAGTCTAGGTATTTTAGGTTTAGGAATTGTTTTAAATTCAAAATTATATTTAAGAGTGTATAAGGATTTTAAGAAAGAGCCACTTACTCTTATGATGCTTGCCATCGCTCTTATAAGCCTAGGCATATCCATTTTGCTTAAGCATTTTATCTGGACATCGCTAGCAGACTCTTTAGTAAGTATAATCGGACTAGCCTTGCTATTTAAGGGTGTTTTTCTAGCTATATTGCCTAAGACCTTTCAAAAGCTATCTGAGCTTGTAATATCTAAAAATTTATTAATACTTGGTGGACTAATCTGGTTGATAGCTGGAGCTTATCTTAGTTGGGTAGCTTATTTTATTTAATTAAATAAGTTTTTAAGTCCTGAGTCCTGTATAAATAAAAAAATAAGCTATCTTTGGCTTATTTTTTATTTTAGTGAGAGAGGGGGGGCTGACTTTGTGCTAAAAATGCTATTGACTTTTATTTAAGATTATGTTATTTTAGATATTAGCATGGTTCTTTTATAAATAAGATTAGATTTACCCAGTTGCCAAGCTCATCTAAGTATAGGTGAGTTTAGTAATCGGGTAAATTGTTAAATCTTTAAAAAGGGAGGGAATATGGAAAAAAAGGAGAAAAAAAGAAATGCTTTGCGGCAAATGCTTGCGCTTTTAGCTTCGCTTATAGTTATTTTTCTAAGTTTAATTTTTCTTAAGGATTTTTTTGTTAATGTAACTAGCTACTGCTGTCCTAGTAAAACATACTGGACAGAGATAAGGGGTTCAGTACTAGAGCAATTATTCACCCATTTAATATTTTGTTTGGGAATAATGCTACAACTGTTTTTTATAATAGTATTTATTGTTTTAGCCTACATTCTAATATTAAGTTTTATTAAATTTTTTAAACTGGCAAAGAATAAGCCAGAAAACTAAAGCTAGCTCTAAGGAAGTCTAAAACAGACTTCCTTTTTTTATTTAAAAAAACCTTTAAATCTAGTCCAGCTTACTTAAAGGCAGGTCTAGGGCTTTTTCTAATGCTTGACATTTGTAATTAAAAATGACATAATATTTTGTAAGTTAGAACTTTAAAAAATAAGTTTATTTGGATAATTGCTAAGAATTGCTGTTTAAAGTAGGAGTTTTTAGCAATTATCCGAATTATTAACTTAAAAGATTATTGAAATGAAAAAAGTACTTGCATTTTTAAGATCATCAATTTCTAACTCAAGAAATGACCTAGAGAAGGTGGAGATAGAGTTGCGGGATTTGCGCAGAAGGGTTATCTATATCAATGCCAACCCCAATAAAGTGAAGGCGATGGTAGAGCTTATAAAAGTCTTATCGAGCCTAGAAGAAAAGAATGTGTTTGACGAAGTTATCGAGTCCTTAGAGAAAAAAAATTACGGGCAACTAGAGGAAGTGCTAGATGCTTTCTATGAACTAAAGTTATACCTAAGAAGTGCGAAGCGGGGTAAGTTTGGCCACAATAGAGCAGAACCAGATATGCGCGTTTCATCGGAGAATATTTACCTTGGGGGAGAGTTTGGCCTAGAGCTAAAAACCGCTTCCTATTGGCTTAAAAACAGAAGAGAGGAAGATCAAATTTTTAAAACCAATATTGGCATTCCGGGGAATCAACCAGTATCAAACTGGTGGTTAGTAAACAATCGCATAGCAGCTGATTACGTGAAGGGTGCTATGAGTGGAATTAAAGAAACTACTGATGTTATCAATAGATTTTTCTAAAAAACAAGTAATAGAAAAATTAAAAAGGAGAGCTAAAATAGATCTCCTTTTTTTATTTTTACATACCCGCACCTTGGCTTTCTATTTCCACTTGTTCAACTACCGTCTTGGCAGATTTATAAAAGCCCATTAAAAGGAAGATTATTAAACTACCTATTATAATGCCAGAAACATTTAATAGATATATATTTAAGGAGTCAAAAAAAGTACTATATTGCTTTACCGCCAGAGATAGCCCCATGCCAACTAGAGGAGGTAGCAAGGTAACAGTAACTGCTACGCCACTTAAAGAACTGTTTAGCTCCTTCTTGGCCCAGGTAAAACTAGCAGCTGCACCAGCGGCGATGGGAACAAGTAGGGAACTAATAGAGAAGTAATGCATAAGATTAAGCATTTCCATATTAGCAATATCAAAGTCGCTTATAAGTCCTATAAAAATAGCAATTAGTAGTGTGGCTAGGGTAGAGATAATAAAAATTAAGATAGAGCGAACAAATACCTTTACATTGAAAATAGTAATAGCTAAAGATATGGAAAGTATGGGGGAAAGAAGTGGGGCGACCATCATGCCACCAATTACAAGAACCATATTATTTCGAATAAGCCCAACGGCGACTATAAAGGTGGAAAGAATTAAAAGGAGATAGAAGCCAGCCTTAGGGGAAGAGGAGTTAATAATTGAAGTACAAAGAACATCGCGCTCCTCCTTAGTAGCAGAGAAGTTATAAGTATTGGAGCTTTTTTTCTTACTAATAATTTTTTTTAGAAAAGTCATGTTAGTTGTTTTAGTTTGTATGCTTAAATGTTAACATTTAAAATAAGCCTAGTCTATTTTTCGCAATTAAAAGCGGTCTTTCGATAAACTCTTTAGCTTTAAAGTAAGGCTAAAATAGCTAAGAGGCATTAGTAGCTATAGCCTGCAATAACTAAGATAATTTATTTTTTATCTTTTATTTTCTAAATCTCTATTTAATACAGAGATTTTAGAAATTTAAATTATAGTTTAAAATATTTTACCAATCAATTCCCGGCATACCGCCTCCTCCAGGCTTAACATAGGGAGTGGTCATACCAGCTGGTGTGGTCAACCAGATCTTATTTCCTTCAATATCATTTACGCTCGCGCCTAGGCAATAGCTTATTTGATAATCTCCCTCATGAATTTTATATGGATAGCTTCCGTTTGCACTTTGCACTAGAGTAGCAAATGAGTCAGCACAAACACTACCGTCATAGGGCTTAGCTGGTGAGGGTACGTTTCCTAGATAAATATTACCCTTATATTCAATTTTACCACCAGCAACTACATTGCTAGGGTATTTACTTGCCGCATCATAATACATTTCTAGGGCGGTTTGAATCTGCCGTATATCAGAAACTCGCTTAGCATCTCGAGCCCTGGCTCTGGCTTGGTTTAAAGCTAAGATAGATAAAGTAGACAGTAGTCCAATAATTGCTATAACTACCAACAATTCAATTAAGGTAAAGCCTGATTTATTTTTTTTCATATTTTTTTAATTAAAAAACCTCTCTTTTTCTATAGTGACTTTGAAGTGAATATAAAAATTGATAATCCGCTGGAGAGCACTATAACAACAACAAAGGAAAGAGACAATGCTCAGACGGTGTTGTGAGCGTCAGTTTAATAAAAGAGTGTCACTTTTATAAAGCTTCCTCTATTTTTTTTGACAAGACTTTAAAAGTTTACTATATTGTTAGGGTAAAATAAGAAGAAATAAGGAGAGGTGCCAGAGCGGTTTAATGGAACAGTCTTGAAAACTGTCGTCGGTGCAAGCCGACCGAGGGTTCGAATCCCTCCCTCTCCGCCACATTGTCTTAGCGCAAAGAGTCTACTTTATAGAGCGAGTATCAATACAA
>CAZUDJ010000062.1:0-3958 GCA_964618575.1 uncultured Gammaproteobacteria bacterium
GACTACCAATATAAAAACAGGCTTTAACTTAGCCTGTTTTTTTATCTAATTAGTTCTTACAACTAAATTTCTTAGCATACTCTATCATCTCCTTGCTTTTACCATATTCGGTATACATTAAATCTGGGTTAGGAATAAAGCCACAACGCCAAAGATCTAATCTATCTGCATCCCAGCAAGTTTGCACCGTTATGTCTTCGCTTTTAGCATAGTCTTTGTTGTGCACACTTAAGGCTTTTGACAGTTGATCGTATTGTGTATCGCTTAAAGTGATGAGCCCCTCTTCAATTAATTCATCTAGCAAAATTACCGCTCTTTCGCCATGGGCGGGATCATGGTCATCATTTTCACGTCTTGCGTCATGTAAGTAGGCAAATAAAGAGATAACTTTCTTATCAGCTCCATTTACTATAGCTATTTTATGACCAAAGCTTTCCACCCTCTCCCAGTGACTAGGGTCGTGTAAAGAATCTGGTGCCGATATAATACCGCTTAAGAAAGTAGGACTATTTATTATTCTCTTTATATTTATAGAGCGAACACTCCTTAAATTTGCAAAAGGCAGTCTTCCCTTATGTTTCCTTTTAAAATCAGTCAACAAATCTATTTCTGCTTTAGCTGGTTTCTCATCATCTTTATAGTATATAGCTATATTTTCTAAATCTTCTATTTGCCATATATATCTACCGCCATAATGAGTAATACTTTTGCCTTGTCCAAATAAAATAAATTGTCTTATTCTATTTCTAAGATTTGTCTTAGCTGACCTTGCATTGGCTCTTCCGATATACACTATATTATCTTTTTTATCAGAAAAGTTTACCCAATTGAAAATTAAGCTATCAATAGTAGCATTAATTTTTTTATCAAGCCAAGCCTGTGAAGCTTCACTAGAGCTTTTAAACTTTGGCATCCTATCTTTTAGATAAACTGCCACATAGATACCGCTTTTCTCAGGAACCGCTAAGCAGCGATTAGGATTTTTTAGTAAGTTTTTGACTGTATCTAAGTATGTAAATTTTTCTAACATAATATTTTAATTGCTAATAAGCCATCGCCTATCATCCCTCTTTTTTTAATTTATTTTTACATCATATCACAAGCTAGTCTTTCTCAAAAATTGAGATGATTTTTTTGATCTCTTCTATGTTCACTACTCTTCTTTATAGTAATATTTTTTCAGCCTGGGCGTAAACATTTTCAAGCTCAGCTACTATTTCGCTATCTAATCTTTCCTTTAAAATACTTAAGACCTCGCGATAGAGCCAAAGCTTCTTATCAGAAGGAGAGTTAAATAGAGACCAAATATTATCTCCACACTCCTTATACAAATCCATCATTGACTTAAGGTTGTGAATCTTATCTGCGGCACAAACTAACAAGGATTCCTTGCTACCACTCTCTAAGCCAGCTAAATAAGCTAACTTACGCTTTTTCCAAGCAGTTTCAGCATCATCACCCGCACTTTCAATTTTTTCCTCACTTACCCCTTTTACAATCTGAGCGACTCTATCACCAAAGTCTCTTAGCAAATCATCATAGTTATAACCCTCTACATCCTCTAAGACGTCATGGAGCAGTCCAGCGACAATTACATCCTCATCTTGGCTGTAATTACTTAATATCCAAGCAACAGAATATGGATGACTAATATAGGGCACCCCTAGCTTCCCTTTTCTCTTCTGCTTGGAATGCAAAAGACTAGCTAAATTGATTGCGTTGGAAATTTTATTAGTTAATTTCATAATTTTTGGTTATTAATTACACGATAGGCCAGCTAGATGTCTATTTAGCTTAGAAAAAAGGGCCTTAGCCCACCTACTTAGTAGTCATTATTAAACTAAGATATTTAAGTAAATATTTTAATTTAAGAAATGTAACTACATCTTATCATAGATAACATCTTTTCTCTCAACTACTATCTTCCAATCTTTTTCCTTAGCTACCGTATAAAGCCTATAGTTAGGATTAAAACAAATAGGATTTGCAACTACTTCAAGCATGGGAATATCTCCCTCTGAGTCCCCCACTCCAATAGATCCTGCTAGACTTAAATTCTCTTTATCTACCACTCTCTTTATTATTCTAGACTTATCAGATACAAGATCTAGGTGTAATATTTCACCACTAAAATTACCATTCACAACTTCATACTCACGACCATAGACCTTATCAAAACCTAAGTCCTTACAAAAACTTTGCACTGCCTCTTTAGGTGAGTTAGAAATAGCCAGCAGGTAGTAATTCTCTTTCTTAAGCTCAGCTATTAAATCCCTAGTGTAGCGATATACTCTATGCTTATTATCAAGTACGACTTGTTTAGCTATTTCAAGATATGACTGATAGTTCAGCCCCTTGATATTGCTTCTAAAAGCTAAGATTACGGCATCTATATAGTCTTCATAGGAAGCTTGTCGATTAAACCAATCTCGATAGGCTTTGCTATAAAGGTCTTTTGATTCTTTAGGGAATAAGCCCCTGTCAACTAAAGCCTCAACTAGCTCTATTAACAAGCTAGAGCGGAATATAGTACCATCGATATCAAATATAGCTAGTTTAGATTTTTTCATATACTAAATTTAAAGATTTAGATAAGGTAGTAAAATGTAAGATTTAAAAATGAAAAAAAATATTTTCTAGTTTAATCCATCTTCCCACCAGAAATATCAAAAAACCTTTCAAAGAAATTAGTTAATTTAGTTAAAACTGTTTCTCTTTTTTTAGTGCGTTCGCCATCTGGTGAAAACCTTGAAACTGGTGGCATAACCTCAGCTATAGCTGTTCCTGAAACTGCTATTGAGCCATCTCGAAAAGAATTTCTTATAAATTTATAAGTAGCGTCATAGTCAAGTTCTTCAGTATTAATAATCCCGTCAAGCTCCTGTACTTTTTTCTCATTCATAAATTTCTGCCAATCTTCATCTACTACAGAATTAATATCAAGTGATGAAATAAATTGATTAATTAAATCTTTTTTATTTCTCAACTGAACACTAGCGTCAATCGCCTTATTGATATCAATTAAAACTTCACGGTTTTCGGTATGGTCTTCATGGTATTTTTTTATTAAGCCGAGTATATAGTCGATATTAATATCTACCTGCTTAATAAGCTCCATTTCAAATACAACATCATCATTAACATTTTCTTTCTCACTTTCGTAGTTATGAAGTTTATTAATGTAATTATACCATACCACCTGGTATATTTTAAGGCACAAAAAAAACGGTGCAGTCCGAAGACCACACCGCCATATATATTTATCTTTCTGTTTCATGTTTTGGTTCTGTTTTCTTACTATCCTTTTGCTTGACCGCTTCCTTATGCTTCTTAATTGCCCCTTGAATTGATTCTTTCTTCTCTTCCTGGCCTTTCCCCCTATTTCTTGCTTTAAGAAGCTTAGAATCGAGGATACGGACGTTTGTATGCTCTTTTCCATTCTCATCAATGTTTTTTCTTACCTGTCCAAAGAGCTTTACAAAATCTCCCTTATTAAATGTTTCAGGGATCTTTGCCTTATCTTCATAGGCAGAACAGTTATGAAAAACCTTGTCGCCTTGTTCATTATTGGAAACAACTGTAAAGTTGACCACCTTAAAAGATTCTCCTTGATTATTTTTGAGGTCTAGACTCTCAATATCTTGAGCTATATTACCCACAATATTTATAAGGTCATCTCTTTCTTCTTCAATACCTACGTCCTCTTGAATTAGTCCCTGCTCTTTAAGATTATCTATGACATAGTCGAACTCATCATTTAACAAGCCCTGTGTATCATTAACCATATAGGATTGATAAATACTATCAAGTGCATCTATATCATTTATTCCTTTCTCAAAACTTATAAGCCCCTTTACAAAGTCCTCGTAATTATCATTTGCCATTGCTTCGATTGCATCTCTCATTTCCTTATAATCCATTCTGTTATCCTCCTAAATAAAATAAGGAGCTTTCGCTC
>CAZUDJ010000063.1:0-3900 GCA_964618575.1 uncultured Gammaproteobacteria bacterium
AGCAAGTAGCTGAGCTTGGTTGTGGCAACTTTGGCTTTTTTACTTTCCCTTTAGCGAGATTGGTAGGAAAAAATGGTTCAGTTTATGCGATTGATGTTATGAAAAGCTCTTTAAATGCAATTAGTGCCAGAGCTAAAGAAAGCAACTTAAATCAAATTAAAACAATCTGGAGCAATTTAGAAATATTTAAAGGCACAAAAATTGAGGCTAGCACCCTAGATGCCGCCTTACTAGTAAATGTTTTACACCAATCTGATAAACGGGCTGATATTATAAGAGAGGCTACTAGAATGCTTAAAAGCGGGGCTAAGCTTTTAATAGTTGAGTGGAGCGAAGCTGAGTCACCATTTGGCCCTGACACCAAAAGACGTCTTAAGTCTGAGTCTTTAAAAAAAGCGGCTGTGCAACTAGGCTTTGAAATAAAAGAAGAGTTTAAAGCTGGCCCCTATCACTATGGTTTAATTTTAATAAAGTTATAATATAATTTAACGAAAAATATCCTACTTTTATGAAAAATCTACTTACGCTTAATTATTGGTTTTCTGTTAATCCGGGCGCTTTAACTAGTTTTGGTTTTAGAGTTCTTTTGGCAATAGTTATTTTCTTATTCATACTGGGCTTGACTAGTTTAGTTTTAAAAAGAAAAAAAAGTTTATATCGAGGTATATTCAATCGAGTCTACGACCTCGCCGTGGCTAATTTTTTCATCGGTCTTCTTTTTATTTTTTTCCACTACGAAAACATACCTTTCTTTACAGCTCGCTTCTGGCTTTTAATCTGGATGGCTGGTCTTCTAGTTTGGGCTATATTTATTATAAAGAAATTAAATAAAATTCCTGAAAAGAGAAAAGAGTTAGAGCTTCTACAAGAAAAGAAAAAATATCTCCCTAAGTAAAATCCATTGTATATATCAAGCATAATAAAAAATACCACATTGTGGTATTTTTTATATTTTAAGTATTCATTTTATTTTCTTTTTTAAAAGGCTGAATCCGTTTTCTTAAGGCCAATGTATTTGCGATAAAAAAATAGCTATCTTTTAAAACCTTTATATTACTTTTTCTAAATTTGTTTTTTTTCTCTGCCCAACAAACAGGGATCTCTTTAATTCTAAGACCCTTTAGCTCCGCAAATATGATTAACTCTGTGTCCAAAAACCAATCATTATTCTTTAAATAAGGGAGTAATCTTAAATATGAATCGCGCTTAATTGCCTTAAAACCGCACTGAAGATCATTGTAGCTGTGTCCTAGTATTCTTTTTGAAAAATGTATATATGATTTTGATATTAACTTTCTAGCGCACGATCTTTTAAGCCTTGAGTCTTTTAGATAACGGGAGCCTAAAACAAGGTCATGTTTATTTTCTATAAGCTCTGTAAACATTTTTTTTAGATAACTTAAGGGAACAACCAGATCTATATCCATAAAAGCTAAAATATCAGCTCCACTACTACTCCAGGCAGCTTTAATTGCCCACCCTTTACCTGTCTCTTTTAGTTCAATAAATCTTAATAAATCTTTATTATCTTCTGCTATTTGCCTAACAATAGCTAAAGAATTATCTGAGCTGCCATTTACAACAGCAACTAATGACAAGGCGTAAGGAAAGTTTCCCTTTTTTACAAAATCAATAATAGCCAAAATGTTATCTTTTAGTATTACTTCTTCATCTTTAATAGGCAGGCAAATTTCTATTTTCATATCACTTAGCTATGAGTCTTTTATTTTATACGATAATAAATATGGGAAACTTTATCACTATAAACTAGCCCCCACTTATCTGAGGCCTGCAGATAGTCTCGTAGATGGTTTTTATAAACTAGCTCGTTTTTATCTATATTAAAAAATATTTGCTCCCACTTGCTAACCCTTACCTTACTGTTTGCGGCTGGAATCAAAACTGTGTCTATATCATGCTTTAGCAACAAACTCTCCTTATCCGTCTCTTTCTTTAAAAAATTATAATACTCTTCTACAAAAGTATGCTCTTCAAGGGCAACTTGAGGTAGGCGACCATCAATAAATATTTTTTTCTCTGGTAGAGTATAATTTAAATAGCCTCCCCAGCCATAAATATTGAATAGATTTCCCTCCAAATACCGCTCATTAGTTTTTAAAAAATTTAAAGCAGCGCAGGGGTATGAATTACAAAATGATTCAAAGGGTTTATAAACGGGCCTTAACTGCAAAAATTGAATACTGGCTACTAAAAAAAGACAAGTCAAGGTAAGTGCGCTCAAATATTTACTATATTCTTTTAATTTTATATCTTTAAAAAAGTCTGCATAAAAGCTTGCTAGCAGTGGGAAAGAGGCGATAAAAAATAAAGGAAAGTGGCGTCTAGACATCCAGCTTAGAAATAAAAATAAAATACTTAAAAATAGATACCAAGGATCTATTTTTTTCTGACGAGTAAAAGCTAAATAGCCTAAAATAATTAAAGCACTAAAAGCTAGGGCCATGTACAAGAGTTGTCCGTAATAAAAAGGAAAATTATGTTGTGGCAGCCATTCAGAAATTAAGGAAAGATAAGCACTGTTTCTATAATCACTTAAAAATGAATAGAGCTTTAGTCGGTAGGGGGTAAGAAAGGTGGCCACAAGACTTAAGAGTGAGAAACCCGCAAAAATACTAACTTGCTTAAAATTAAGTTGCTTGCTTTTATCTAGCCAATAAAAATATTTATCCTTTTTTATAAACCAAGGTTCTATAAGCTTGATAATTAAAAAAGCTAACAGGAGAGCAAGCCCCAGTAAAAAACTAGCGTGCATACTTGCCCAAAGAAAAAAAAGTGGAATTAATGCTAATAAGTATTTACTATTTTTTTTCGTACTATACTTATGCAGGATAATAAGAAGTAGCAAAAGAAAAAGAAGAGATATTTCCTGTATTCTAACCCCAAAATGAGGCATAGAGGCAATAACTCCAAAGAGCTGTAGAATCGCTATAACAAAAAAAGGGACTTTTTTTCCAAATGACTTTCTTATGAAAATATTTAAAATTATTAAAGTAAGTATGATTATTAGGGCGAAGAGGGAAACAAGGGCAACATAGCCGAAATTTGAATCTACTAGATTCATAAGATAGTTGCTTAACCACTCATGATCAACCCAAGAACCAGTATAAGTAAAGTTAAAATGATTAATTTTTGGCACCTCTCTGCTCTGAGCTATTTCCTCACCTACTCTTAAGTGCCAGCCCATATCTGGGTCTAAATAAGAAAAACCGCCTTTTAAAAGTAAGCTAAAAATCAATATATAAAAAAACACCCAAAAAATATGAATGAATTTAATTTTGTTTAATTTATTTAACATAATTATCTTTCTTTTTTATCTTATCATAGCTATTTTTATTTGTCTTGTTAAAAATTATATGGTAATATTAACTTATAAAAATAAGTTATTAACATGTAAGAAGGGGGGTGAAAATATGAAAAAAATCTACAAAAGTTTAATCTCACTAGCAATGGTGGCTTTACTGTTTACACCTGTTTTTGCGTTTCAAGCATCAGCTCAAGGAGCCGATTTTGGGCTTAATCAAGTAAGCAACGGTATAGATGGATCTCTATCAGACCGTGACCCAAGAGCAATTATTGGAAGCATTATTAACGTTGCCTTAGGTTTCCTAGGTGTTATTGCTGTGGGTATTATTTTAATGGGTGGCTTTAAGTGGATGACAGCAGGCGGAAGTGAGGATAAGGTCTCTGAAGCTAAGAAGTTAATTGGAGCCGGCGTTATCGGCCTAGTTATCATATTAGCATCTTGGGCAATATCAACCTTCGTTATCGATGCAATTTATTCAGCTACACTTGGCTAATATATTACTTAAAGTGGTTCTCAAATATTTGGGAATCACTGGTTTACGTATAAGTTTCTTGTTCGTAGGCCAGTGAATAATT
>CAZUDJ010000064.1:0-3719 GCA_964618575.1 uncultured Gammaproteobacteria bacterium
GAAATTTCTCATAAAGGAGAATGTGATGCTAATGGACCACTAGCTTGTACTCGTGAATACGCTCCAGTTTGTGGTAAGGATGGAAAAACCTATGCTAACAAATGTCTAGCACAAAGAGTTGGTGTAGACTTTGCAGCAAAATGTGAAGCTTTAGAAAAAGTTCCTTCACCTGATCAGATTAAGAACTTTAAATTGATTAAAAAAGAAGGTAAACACTTATATGGTATTAGAACTAATGGACAAACAGATACAGATATCAGTATAAGTGCAGGGGACTCCTTGGAGAAAATTTCTCACCCTACCCAAATTAAGTATTTTAAAGTAATGAAAAAAACTAAAAATGCTTTATACGGAAAACGTCTTGAAAAAATTGCCGCTCCACAATTTATTAAAAATTATAGTGATGTTAGACCAGTAGACAATGCTCTTTGGGGTCTAAAGAAATAATATTAGATAAGTTGTAAGAACTAAAAAGTCATAGAAAGAAAAAGAAGGTGTTAATTTAGCACCTTCTTTTTTATGTAGATAATTAAAGCTTATTATCATAAATATGCTATAATATATAGATAAGAGTGTTTTTATTTAAAAATTAAAATATAAAAAGTATGGAAAATGAAAAAGAATTAGCGAAAGAGCGAGTAGAGGAGCCCTCTTTACCCAAAATCAAAGAGATGGCTCCAGTAATTAGCACTAAAGAATGGCTTATAATGCTACTTATCCTAATGCTACCTATAGTTAATATAGTTATGTTAATTATCTGGGCGCTAGATGAAGAAGCCAATACAAATAAGTCAAATTTTGCTAAGGCTCATCTAATATGGATGGCCATAGGTCTAATACTTTCTTCTCTATTCTTTGTTTTGACTTTCGGCTTATTTATGGCCATGTTTAATTAATAGAAAATGCAGAGATAGGCTCTTTTGAGATTTTATTTTTGTGGTTTTTTTATTGTAATTTTTGTATTTATAAGATAGTATAAAGCTAGAAAAAGAGAAATTTTTAAATAATCTTATCTAAACTTATGTTAAGAACTCATACTTGTGGCGAAATTAATAAAAGCCTTGTTGGCGCTTCTGTTACTCTTTCTGGCTGGGTAAATAGCTATCGTAATTTAGGCGGTCTTATTTTTATAGACTTGCGTGATAAATACGGCTTAGTTCAGGCCCAATTTGATACTGAGGGTGGAGATGAGGATGTTTTAAAAATTCTACAAAACGTAAGGAATGAGTGGGTCTTGCAAATAGAAGGTGAGGTAGTGGCTCGTCCGGAGACGATGGTAAATAAAGAGATGGCTAGCGGAGAAGTGGAACTCATTATAAAGTCAATTCAGGTTTTAAATACTAGCTTGCCTATGCCTTTTGAAATTAATGAAGAAAAAGCTCAGGAGGCCAATGAGGCTTTACGTCTTAAATACCGTTATCTTGATTTAAGACGTAAGAAGATACAGGAGATGTTAAAGCGAAAAGATGAGTTTATAGTTTATGTAAGAGATTACATGCATAAACAGGGCTTTACAGAAGTGCAAACTCCAATTCTAGCTAACTCATCCCCTGAGGGAGCACGTGACTTTTTAATTCCTTCTCGGCTCTACCCAGGACAGTTCTATGCTTTGCCCCAAGCACCACAGCAGTTTAAACAACTCCTTATGGTGGGAGGTTTAGATAAATATTTTCAAATTGCTCCTTGCTTTCGTGATGAGGATCCACGCATGGACAGACACTATGGCGAGTTCTATCAACTTGACATGGAAATGTCCTTTGTGGAGCAAGATGATGTTTTTAAATGCATGGAGCCACTTATGAAAGAGCTCACTGCTAATTTTAGTAAGAAAAAGATTATAAAATTAGAAGACTCTGGTCGTTTTATCCAAATTCCTTGGAAAGAAGCACTAGATGTCTATGGAGTAGATAAACCAGATATGCGTTTTGAAATGAAGCTACAAGACTTGGGCCAGCTATTTCTTGAACCCTCTGGTTTTAAGGCAATAGACGGCGCAATAGAAAATGCTGGAGTGGTAAAAGGAATTAGAGTTCCCAGTGGCGCTAGTTTCACCCGCAGTGAAATAGATGAAATAATAGAAGTGGCTAGGAAAAAAGGTGTTCCCGGATTATTTTATATTACAAAAGATAAGGAAGGAATTAAATCATCTTTACTTAAATTCTTAGGCGAAGCCAAGCTAGAAGAGATTGTAGATACCATGGGAGGAAGTGATGGAGACATCATATTCCTGTTGGCTGGCCCTTGGCGCAGTACTTGTGAAGCTTTAGGTTTAGTTCGAAATTACTTGGGAGATAAGTTAGAGCTAAAAGATAATGGTTTGGCCGCTTTTGCTTGGGTGGTTGATTTTCCTATGTATGAATATTCAGAAATTGAAGAGGGAAGAATTGACTTTGCTCATAACCCCTTCTCTATGCCTCAGGGTGGAATGGAAGCTTTGCAAACGAAAGAACCTTTTGATATTTTAGCCTATCAATTTGATTTAGTTTTAAATGGCTTTGAAATTTCTAGTGGCGCGATAAGGAATCACTCTCCTGAGATTATGTACAAAGCTTTTGCTATTGCTGGCTACAGCAAAGAAGAGGTAGATAAAGATTTTAAAGCAATGATAACAGCGTTTTCCTATGGCGCACCCCCTCATGGTGGTAATGCTCCAGGAATAGATCGTATAATTATGGTTTTAAATGACTGGAACTCTATTCGCGATATCTATGCTTTCCCCAAAGACAGTCAAGGCAAAGACCTTATGACCGGATCACCGGCTAGGGTTAAGCCAGCCCAGATAGATGAGCTTTCAATTAAGTTAGATATAAAAGAAAAGAAAGAGAAAGGAAAAGATGATAACAAAGAAGAGAGTGAAAGTAATTAGGGCTATTGCAATACTCACTTAAAATAGAAGAAATATAGACAACTATATTAGAGATAAAAAAACTGGATATTCCAGTTTTTTTATATATCTTAAGACTAGTTTTAATCTAAGAAAACACTTTACTCTACTTTAATAATTTCTTCTAGCTTCTTTTCTTAAACTGCCGTTGCTCAATATAAACTATTATAATTCTAAGAGAGTTTTAGTTTAGAGGCCTAGAGCTCTAAGAGCTTTACTAACTCTAGATGTATAGTGTCTATACTTTTTCCACCATCAATTTTGTTTAAGAGATTTCTATCTTCATAGTATTTGCTCAAAGATATACTTTCTTTGGCAAATACAGAGAAACGATTAGAAACAGCTGACTTGTCAGTATCGTCACTGCGCTTAATTGCACTTGCTGCAGCGCGACTAGAAATTCTTGCTTGCGCCTCTTCTTGATCTAAGTCTAGGAAAACAAAGGCACTTAGTTTTAAATCTAGAGAATTTAGTATGCCATCTAACATATTGGCTTGAGAGACAATACGAGGGAAGCCATCAAATATTAGACCAGTTTCAGATGACATTTTTTCCGCCTCTACAATTATTTGGGCCATATATTCATCGGGAATAAGTATGCCTTGATCTAAGTAAGGCTTCATCGCTAGACCTAGCTCTGAGCCTGACTCAACTTCTGCTCTTAGTCTTTCACCCATACCAAATAAAGAGAAACCATATTTTTCTACTAGTAATAGGGCTTGGGTTGTTTTACCAGCTCCAGGAGGTCCGTATAAACAAATTATTTTTTTCATATTATAGAATGCTTTAAAAATAAAAATAGCTTTAAAAAAAGCTACTAATCTAATTTATCACT
>CAZUDJ010000065.1:0-3675 GCA_964618575.1 uncultured Gammaproteobacteria bacterium
CTAATTGTTCTAGCGGCCTATACTATAACTTACTTTGTATTTGCCCAACTTCCTTTTGGTGGACCGAGTAGCACCGGAGTTGGTACTAGTGGCTAATTAAACAAAAACATAAAATAGATAATAAAAAGGGAGTACAGCTTTATGCTTACTCCCTTGTTTTTTATTCATTGCGAATTTTTAATACCTAGCCTTATAAACAAAACCAAAACATGGCTCAGTTTCATAGTAATGAATTTCTCCATCTATGCTTAGTCTATCTACCTCGTTTACTTTTCTTCCGGCAACGTAATACTCAACCGCATATATGCCTGGCAAGACATAATGTCTTTCTTTAGTTTTTCCAGCTAGTGAAACAGCTAATCTTTGTCCTCCATCTACTGCCTTTAGAATAAAGGTTGTATTAAGACTGTACTTGTTATCAAAGATGACCTTGTAACCGCCCTCACTTCCTGCTGGATTAATTGCTGAATTAAGGTTTCCTTCAATTTTAGAAAGAACTAATTCTTCTCGTCTAATTGCATTAGACCTTTGACGACGTCTTTTTGTAATGCAACTCATCTCACGAGGCACATTATATTCAGGGCTGGTCCAGCGCTCTATCATTTCCTCTCTTTTTTGTCTCATATTAAATATCTCCTCTAACTTATATTCTATATCTAAATTAGAATTGATAGCTTCGATAGAGTCAATTTCTAAAAGAAGGCTGTCTTTTGCACTATTGGCCCAAGCTACAGACTCTAAATCTTTATTTCGGCGTGTATCGGCTAATTTTTCTGCCTCTCTTAGTTGGCGTTTAAGCTTATAAACTTCAAGTCTTTTTTGCTTATCAAGCTCTCTTTGAAAGGATTTAAGTTCTGATTCTAAACGCGATACTTCACGTTCAATTAATTTCATTTGCTGCTTCTCTTGCGCTGTTTGCGCAAAAACACTGTGACCCATACTTGCTGCAAGTAAAAAGATCAATAAAAGTATTAATTTTTTCATTATATATTTATTTTTTTGTTAATGTTCAAACTTTCTCAATTATTACTATATCATATTTAATTGATTATGTCAATACATAAAAGAGCTCTTTACTCTTGACATTATTTCTGCCTTATGCTAGAGTAGTCAGTTAAGAAAATCCCATCTTAACATTTAATCAATGTATGGGATTTTTTATTTAGAAATAAATTTAATTATGAAATCAATAAAATCATTAGGAGAGGATTTAATTCCCCTCAGTAGAAAGCAGGGAATATTAATTTATATTATTATTGCCTGCGTATTTCAATTCGTTTTGTTCTACACCCCAGTTTTAGCCGATGATGCAATAAATGAAGCTCTGGCGCAAGAAACTAGCCTAGAAGAAGAGGGTGTTGTTAACAATGAAGTTTTAATAAAAGAAGTCGAACCCCTTGTTCCTCAAGAAAACTTCCTACCACTACATGAAAAAAGGAAGGTTTTAAGTACCAGTCGTCATGCCATGACCGCCTATAACTCAGATCCCAGGCAAACAGATGACACTCCTTGTATAACAGCCAATGGCTTTAATGTTTGTGAGCACGGTATAGAGGACACTATTGCCGCTAACTTTCTTAAGTTTGGCACCAAGGTGCAGATACCGGAACTATTTGGTGATAGGATTTTTGTAGTAAGAGATAGAATGAATAAACGCTATCCAGATAGGGTTGATATTTGGTTTAAAAATTACGATGATGCAATTAAATTTGGCATCCGGGTGGCAACTATAGTGATAGTCGAATAAAATTTTAAATTGTCAACTTAAATAGCAAAAAGACGGTGGAGACACCGTCTTTTTTATCAACTAAAACTAATTGTTAAAAAGACTCTAGCTTAGAAAAATAAGCTAAGTAAGCCTTTTTTTCTTTTTAACTTCTTCTCAGTCTCATAAACTGCAATGGTTGTTGCAATAGCTGAGTCAGGAGTAAGAGACATGCTGTCTATACCTTGCTCTACCAAAAATTCAACCAATTCAGGGAAGTCACTCGGGCCTTGTCCGCAGATACCGACCTTGCGCTTACTTCGCTTAGCGCTTTTTATCATATCTCTAAGCAAGACCTTAACCGCCTCATTTCTTTCATCAGAGCAACCGGCAATCTCTAGAGTTCCGCCTGAATCACGATCTATTCCTAAGGTAAGTTGAGTTAAGTCGTTTGAACCTATAGAAAAACCATCAAATATCTTGCTAAATTTATCAGCTAAAATAACATTGGCTGGGATCTCAGCCATAACATAAATCTCTAAACCATTATCACCTCGCTTTAGGCCATTTTTTTCCATAATTTCTAAAACTCTTTCACCCTCCTCAACAGTGCGACAGAAAGGAACCATAACCTTAAGGTTGTTTAATTTCATCTTATCGCGCACCAGCTTAATAGCTTGGCACTCTAACTTAAAGGCCGCCAAAAACTCTTTAGAGTAATATCTACTAGCTCCTCTATATCCTATCATGGGATTAGACTCTTGTGGTTCATACTCCTTGCCTCCAATTAAGTTTGCATACTCATTGCTTTTAAAATCACTAAGTCTAAAAATAACATCTTTAGGATAAAAAGCAGCTGCTATCATTGCCATCCCTTGCGCTAGTCTATCAACAAAGTATTGCTTCTTGTTAGTGTAAGTTTTAGTAAGTCTATCTATTTTTTGTTTATCACCCTTGCTACTAATTTTTTTATAGTTTACTAAAGCAAGCGGATGAATTTTTATATAATTGTTAATTATAAACTCAAGTCGAGCTAGACCTACTCCATCATTGGGGATAAAAGAGTTAAGAAAAGCCTTGTCAGGCTCACCCACATTAAGCATAATCTTAGTCTTCGGTCTTTTAAGTTTACCAATATCAGTTTTCTCAACTTTAAAGGGAACAATTCCCTCATAAACATAGCCCACCTCACCTTCAGCACAAGAAACTGTTATTTTTTTACCTGTTTTTATTTTCTTAGAAGCGTTTTTAGTACCAACTACACAAGGGATGCCTAATTCCCTAGAAACGATAGCTGCGTGACAAGTGCGACCCCCTTTATCAGTAACGATAGCGGAGGCAATTTTCATAATGGGTTCCCAATCGGGGTCGGTCATATCTGTTACTAAAACCTGACCGACTTTAAATTTAGAAATATCCTTTACTCCCATGATGCGATTTGAAACACCAGCGCCAATCCGATTGCCCACACTCTGTCCGCTACTAATAATTTTAGTCTTTTTACTTATTTTATACCTTTCTACCACATTAGGATTGCTCATACTTTGAACTGTCTCTGGTCGAGCTTGAATAATATACAATTCTTTTGTTTGGCCGTCTAAAGCCCATTCTATGTCCATTGCTCTGCCATAGTGGCTTTCTATCATAATACCCCACTTAGCGAGCTGTAGGACCTGTTTATCACTAATGGAGGGCTTAAGACGATCAGACTCAGCCACGGGCACATCTTTTACTGGCTTTTTACCTTTTTTGTCATATATCATCTTAATATTCTTCTCCCCTATACTTTTTGAAATTATAGTCTTAGTGGGCTTAAAGTAATAGAACTCATCTGGGTTAACCTTTCCTTGAACAATATTTTCTCCAAGACCGTAAATAGAATTAATCAGTATTGCGTCTTTAAAACCAGACTCTGTGTCAATCGTAAACATAACACCAGAGGACCCCAGGTCTGCTCTTACCATTCTTTG
>CAZUDJ010000066.1:0-3648 GCA_964618575.1 uncultured Gammaproteobacteria bacterium
AATTGACCTTGGGATGGCAGCCACCCCTACAGTCGCTATGGCGGTCTTAAGTCAAAGTGCTCAGGGGGGAATAATAATCTCTGCTTCTCATAATCCTTCTGGTTGGAATGCCCTTAAATTATTAAATTCCTCTGGTGAATTTTTAAGCAAGCTTGAGGGTGAAAGCATTATAGATTCAGCTGAGTCCAATGGTTTTAACTATGTAAGTGAAGATGAGAGTGGCACATATCTCTTCAACCCCTATCTAGAATGGGACCATATCAATAGAATTGCCAAATTAGCTTTAGTAGATAAAGATTTGGTGGCCAAACAAAATTATAAAATTGTAGTCGATGGAATAAACTCTATTGGAGCTAAGGCTATCGGACACACCCTAGAGATGCTAGGGGTAAGTGAGCAAATAATTATAAATGATAGCTTGGATGGTAATTTCGCTCACAATCCTGAGCCACTGGAGAGTAATTTAGGGGAAATAATGGAACGAGTGAAAAGCGAAGGAGCGGACCTGGGTATAGTGGTTGACCCTGATGTTGATCGCTTGGTGTTTATAGATGAAGAGGGAAAGATGTTTGGCGAGGAGTATACTCTTGTTGTTATAGCAGATTATATACTTGCTAATTTCTCTGAGATAGAAAGTTTTTATCCTGATTTATATGAGTTAAATACTGTTTCCAATTTATCATCTTCACGAGCTTTAGCTGATGTGACTAAAAATAGAGACGGAAAATACGAGGCAGCAGCAGTAGGAGAAGTAAATGTGGTAGATAAAATGAAAGAAGTAAAAGCAGTGATAGGGGGTGAGGGCAATGGTGGTATAATCTATTCTCCTCTGCATTACGGACGTGATGCTTTAGTTGGAGTCGCTTTATTTTTAACTCATCTAGCTAAGTCTGGCAAAAAAGTTTCTGACTTAAGGGATTTGTTACCCGAGTATCATATGGTAAAAGATAAGTTGGTATTAGAGACAGGAGTAGATATAGCTAAGATACTAACTAAACTTAAAGCTAAATATAACCAAGAAGAGATTAATGAAATAGACGGCTTAAAGATTGACTTTGCCGACTGCTGGGCTCATATTAGAAGTTCAAATACCGAGCCTATACTTCGAATTTACACTGAGGCAAAGACAAAGGCGGGTGCAGTCGCCTTAAGTGAAGAAATTAAAAATAGTATTTTATCTTATATTAGTTAAAATATTAGCTAATATTAATTTGCTAGCCCACTTTATAAATGTTAAAATACAAGTCTAGTTATTAAAAATTATACTTATTAAAACTCATATGACTCAAATAGTAATACTGGCAGCTGGCCGAGGAACCCGTATGGGATCAGAACTTCCTAAGGTTTTAGTGTCATTAAACGGACGCCCGATGATAGATTATTTAATGAGCTCTGTTTATGCCTGTGGTTTTAAATTAGACCCGATTGTAGTTGTCTCTCCAGAAAATATCGATATTATTAAAGAAACTCTGTCTTCTTATAAAGTAAATTACGCTATTCAAAAGGAACAGCTGGGCACCGGTCATGCCGTTAGATCAGCTCGTGATAAAGTCAGTCCTGAAGCTGATAAAATTCTGGTTTTATATGGTGATCATCCATTTTTAAGCAGTGATTCAATTATAAAATTTTCCAATGTAGATACCAAGGCGGTCGCAGTTGCTCCCACTAAATTGCCTAATTTTGAAGGTTGGCACAAAAATTTCTATAGTTGGGGAAGAATGGTTCGCAACAGCGAGGGCAAAGTAAAAGCTATTGTTGAACTTAAAGACTCTAGTGAAGAGGAGAAAGAAATCACAGAAGTTAATCCTGGATTTATGCTCTTTAACAAGGAATGGTTATTTAACAATATCGATAAGCTAGAGGCAAATAACAAGGCTCATGAATTCTACTTAACTGATATGGTAGGTATTGCTTTTTTAGAAAATTACGAAATAGATACAATTTCTATAGAACCCAAAGAGGCTATGGGTATAAATAGCTTAGATGAGTTAAAGATAGCTGAAGATTTAGCTAATAATTAAATCATGAGGCAAGTTTTAGATTTACACATACATTCACCCTATGCTCGCGCCTGCTCACCAGGAATAAGTCTAGAGAGCATAGCTAAGACATGCCTTATTAAAGGGGTTGATATTATAGGAACTGGCGATTTTACACACCCCCTATGGTTTAAAGAGATAAAAACAAAACTGAGTGAGACTTTCCCGGGAAGTGGACTTTATAGTCTTAAGTCTAGTAAAGGTTTAAGTCCTAAATTTATCGTCAGCAGCGAAGTCTCCTTAATATATAAAGACGGAGCTAAAACCAGAAAAATACACCTACTTATTCATGCACCAAACATAAAGGCAGCGGAAAGTTTAAATAAACAATTAGATAAAAAATACAATATTAGATCAGATGGGAGGCCTATTTTAGGAATAAAAGCGCCTGATTTTGTGTCTTTAGTTTTAAGTATTAATCCCAAGTTCTTAATATATCCTGCTCATATTTGGACCCCTTGGTTTTCTGTTTTTGGTTCTAAGTCTGGATTTGATAGTCTAGAGGAGTGCTTCAAAGAGCAAACAAAAAATATATACGCCTTTGAAACTGGTCTTTCCAGTGACCCAGAGATGAATGCACGCTTATCTTCTTTAGATAAGCTAACTTTGCTATCAAGCTCAGACGCTCACAGTTTAGATAATATCGCTCGCGAGGCCACAGTGATGTCTCTTTCACCTAATCCTAGTTATAAAGAGATATACGATATTATAAAATATAATAAGAAAGGGGAGGGTGGTGGTGTACTCTATACTATAGAATATTATCCGGAATTAGGAATGTATCACGCCGATGGCCACAGAAATTGTAATTTTTCTAGCCTGGCTACTGAGAGTAATAAATTAAAAAACATTTGTCCACTTTGTAAAAAGCCTTTAACTATTGGAGTTTTAAATAGGGTGGAGAGTTTGGCCAATAGATCTATAAGTGAAGCTAGAAAAAACTCTCTAGACTTTAAAAATTCTATTAGTTTAGCTAAGATAATAGCAGAGGCCTTAGAGATTAAGACTTTAAAATCTAAGAAGGTGCTTGTTTTATACAATGATTTAATTTCTAGATATGGCTCCGAGCTTTATATATTGCTAGACCTAAATACAGATTTAATTGAACACGAATTGGCGGAAAGAATAAAGAAGGGGATAGATAATATGAGGTTAGGAAAACTAGATCTTAAGGCGGGTTATGATGGTAAGTATGGAGAATTAAGTATATTAAATAAAAATTAATATTATGTTTAAGTCAAAACAAATATTATTCGCTCTTATAATGACCACTCTTTTTCTAGCTTTAACTGTATTTGCAGTTTTGTCCTATAACGGTGATGAGGATAATAATCGAGCCTATCAGTTGGCAATAAATCAAAAGACCTACATTTTTTTAGATTCCACTATTAATTTTTTCAATAATATAGCTCCTAAAAAACAGGAAGTCAGCCAAGAAGAAGATGATTTGGCAAAAGTAAGTTTAATAGATAGAATAAAGGGACGCATTTTAATTAAGCGTAAAAGTGAAGGCTTAAGTATAAGCATAAAAAATTCAGAAGGCGAGTATTTAGAGAGTATTTTGCCAATATTTAAAAAAAGAGCTGATTAAAACTTTACAATACATTAA
>CAZUDJ010000067.1:0-3622 GCA_964618575.1 uncultured Gammaproteobacteria bacterium
ACTTACTTGGTAAGCGGGTAGATTATTCTGGTCGTAGTGTTATTGTTGTAAACCCAAAACTTAATCTTGATCAATGTGGTCTACCTAAGGTTATGGCTCTTGAGCTATTTAAACCATTTATCATTTCTCAACTTATTAAAAGAGAAATAGTTCATAATGTCAGATCAGCTTCTCGCTATATTGAGGCGGGACATGATGAAGTTTGGGATATTTTAGAAGAAATTGTGCGTGACGCTTTTGTACTTTTAAACCGTGCTCCCACTTTGCATCGTTTAGGTATCCAAGCCTTTAGACCAGTGCTAATTGAAGGTAAAGCTATCCATATTCATCCACTAGTTTGTACTGCTTTTAATGCCGACTTCGATGGTGACCAAATGGCCGTTCACGTGCCTTTAACTAAGGAAGCAAAGCATGAGGCAGAAACCTTGATGCTTTCCACTCGTAACTTACTTAAGCCAGCTACTGGCGATCCTATTATTGCTCCCTCTCAAGATATTGTTTGGGGTACATATTACTTAACTTTAATTGATAAAGAATTTGAAAGTAAGAAAAAAGAAGATTGTCATTATTTCTATGGTGAAGATGAGGCTCTTTTAGCCTATGATAATAACTTTATAGAAATTCATGAACCAATTTACGTGCGCTATAAAGGTGAGATGTTAAAAACTACTGTCGGTCGTTTGATATTTAATGACATTTTGCCAGAGAAGCTAAGTTTTATGAACGAGGTGGTAAATAAAAGCAAGTTAAAAGATTTAATCCGCGAATGTTTACGTTTATATGGTGAAGAAGAGACAGTTACTTTTATTGATGATTTAAAAAATCGTAGTTTTGCCTTTATTACTAAATCTGGTCTTTCTTGGGGCTTTGGCGATCTGCCTTTCTTGCCAGAAAAAGATGAGCTAATTGAACAGGCAAGTAAGAAGGTGGAGCTTATCACTGAACAATATGAAGAAGGCCTTCTTACTGAAAGTGAGCGCTACTCTAAAGTTATTGAAGAGTGGACTGCTACTAAAGACAAGATTGCTGTCCTTTGTAAAGAGGGTCTTACCAATATCTTGCCAGTGTTTTCTATGATAGACTCTGGAGCCCGTGGTTCTTGGGCGCAGCCAGTACAGATTTTAGGTATGAAAGGACTTGTGACCGCACCATCGGGAGCAATTATTGAATTACCGGTTAAAGGAAACTTTAAAAAAGGATTTGGCGTACTAGAATACTTTATTTCTACTCATGGTGTGCGTAAAGGTTTATCTGATACAGCACTTAGAACAGCTAATGCTGGTTATCTAACTCGTCGTCTAGTCGATGTTTCTCAAGACGTTATTGTTACAGAAGAAGATTGTGGTGATAAGATTGGTGTTGCAATTTCAAAAACTGCAGCTGAGGCGAAAGGAGAAGATTTTTCTAAGAAAATTATTGGTCGCTACTTAGCTCGTGATGTAATTGGAAAAAACAATAAACCAGTTCTTAAAGCTGGTGAGATGGTAGATGAGGAAGCATTGACTCTTATTAAAGATGAAGAAGTTGAAACTGTTCACATTCGTTCTACTCTCTCTTGCCATATGCACAAAGGAATTTGTGTTAAATGTTATGGTTGGGACTTAGCTTATAACAAGCCAGTTAACATTGGTGCTACAGTTGGTATTATCGCTGCCCAATCTATTGGTGAGCCTGGTACACAGCTTACGATGAGAACCTTTCACTCTGGTGGTGTAGCTGGACAAGATGATATTACCCAAGGTCTACCTCGTGTGGAAGAAATTTTTGAAGCTAGAAATCCTAAGAAAAAAGCTTTGATCTCAGATGTTTCTGGCCGGGTAAAGATTGAGTTTGCTCAGAAGACTATTAAAGATAAAAATGGTAAAGAGATTTTAGTTGATAATCCTCAATCTAAAGTTTTAAGTATACACTATCGAGGGACTGACACAGATAAATATTATTTCTCTGAAAAAGTAAATGAGATAAAACTAGCTCAAGGCTTAACAGCAAAAGATACTAAGAAAATGGTGGTTAAAGTTTTGGCTAAAGAGGGCACTATGGTCGCTAAAAATGGTGAATTGTTTAAAGTTGGCTCTGAGGTGGTAAAGGCCAAAACAGCCGGCAAAATTGAGGTGACTGAAAAGTATGTTAGTGTCTTAAAGGAAGTCGATAAGATTAAAGAATTCTCAGTTCTAAAGGGAACTATGATTATGGTTAAAGATGATGATGTGGTTGACATTGGCACACAGCTAACCGAAGGAAGTCTCGATCTCCGTGAGCTTTATAAACTGCGAGGACGACTCGAGACACAAAAATATATTATTAAGGAAATTCAATATGTTTACTCTTCTCAAGGACAACCTTTAAATGATAAGCATGTAGAAATTATTGCTCGTCAAATGTTTTCTCGTTTCTTTATCACCGAGTCTGGTAGTACTAACTTATTGCCAGGTGAGACAATAGAAGAGGAGGTATTCTTTGATGCTAATGTAAAAGCTAAGAAAAAAGCCGAAGGTGATCGCCTACTTTTAGGAATTACTAAAGCATCTCTTACTACCGACAGCTTCCTGTCATCTGCTTCTTTCCAAGAAACATCAAGAGTATTAATTGATGCGGCTGTAAATGGAAAGATTGATTATCTTGAAGGTCTTAAAGAGAATGTTATTATTGGTTGCCTTATCCCAGCCGGAACTGGCTATAAGGTAAAGAAGAAAAGACTAAAATACGAAAAATAAATTTTAAGTAGTGCTTAGAAAAATAAAAATGGCTCCAGTGTGGTAGCCATTTTTATTTTAAAGCACTTGAAAGTATTTATGTTACTTAAGTTAAAAGGCTTTCTTATTACTCCTATTGATTAAGAATATATTCGTTAAAATTGCCATTAAAAAGGCTAGTGAAAATATTAGAGTTGTTATAATGGCCCTGTACTCACCATTATAAAAAGTTTGATGTTTAACTAAAATGCCTATATAGGCCCAGACTAAAACTAGGCCATAGGCAACATCTCGCTTCTGCCAACTTCTAATTGTGCCTATTGCTACTCCGGCTAGCAAAATAGCTATAGTCCAAATTGACTCAGAGAGTCCAAAACCATTCCAATTAATGCTAACTAAAAATGTGGTGATGTTAGCGATGGTGGCTACCGTTATCCAGCCTAAATAAACTGAGAAAGGCAGAGCTATAAGAAGTCTCTCTTTAGTTTTTAAATCTTCTTGTTTAATTATATTATTTATCTTAATTAGGACTAGAAGTAGGGCAGCCATAAGTAAGACAGTGTGCCCCATATAGTCATAGTGCCAAGCAAACAACCAAGCAATATTTATAAGTGAACTAAGGGAAAAATAAATTGCAATATTTCCAAAAAGTTTAGAGCGGCTTGCGCTAGTCTTTTTCTTCCAAGCAATGAATTGGTAGACAGTATAAACTGCTAAAAGAAGATAGATAAGACCCCAGATGGAAAAGGTGTAACCAGCCGGAGCAAATAAATTAGCATAATTATCAGACACAGTCCCAGTGGGGATTCCATTTATAGGCAAAATATTTGCTAAAGCATTTACTGTTATCATAGCTAGGTAGCTAAGTGCTACAGTAATTTGTAAAACTAGAGCTTTTTTCATATTTTTTTATTATTAATTAAAGCTTT
>CAZUDJ010000068.1:0-3571 GCA_964618575.1 uncultured Gammaproteobacteria bacterium
ATATTATTTATTTTGTAAACATAGCTATAAATTGGATTAGCTTAAGCTTTTAGTGCCTAAACTTAATTTTTTAAGCACTAAACTTATTTAAATATGATAGATTTTAAGAAAAAAATGGAAGAAACAGAAAAGTTTGAAACAAGTGAGGACAACTTTAGTGAAGCCCCTATAGTTTCTGAAGATACAAATAAAAAACAAGGTAAAATAACTTTTTATATAGTTAGTTTTTTAGTAGTAGCCCTAGTTTTTTCTGGCAAAGTTATTATGTCTAGCCAAAGTGCCTCCGATTGGTTATCAGAGAAAGGTTTTTTCAACAATATACTTCATCTTGTCCCCAATAGTGACAAAAACTTAGCTGGAGAAGAGGATGATAGAATAAATATCCTTCTTTTGGGAATGGGTGGCGAGGGTCATGATGGCGCCTATCTAACGGATACTATAATTCTTGCAAGCTTTAAACCCTCAACTGAGCAAGTAGCCATGCTTTCAATTCCTCGCGATCTATATATCCCTATTTCAGGAAGTGGTTGGCGAAAAATAAACTATGTAAATGCCTTAGCTGAGTCTAAGGGTGAGGATGGTGGTAAGGCCACCTCTGAAACGCTAGGTGAGCTCTTCCAAGTACCTATTCACTATTATGTTAGGGCTGATTTTCAAGGTTTTATAAATATTATAAATAAAATTGGTGGCATCAATGTTGATGTAGAAAACACCTTAGACGACTATGCTTACCCTATTTTAGGAGAGGAAGATAATCCAAATTATTACTCTCGCTTTGAACACCTACATATAGAAAAGGGACCACAAAAAATGAGCGGAGAATTAGCCTTAAAGTATGCCCGCAGCCGACATGGATATGGGATTGAGGGTTCTGATTTTGCTCGTGCTAAGAGACAGCAACTCGTTCTTGAAGCGGTAAAAAATAAGTTATTTTCTAAACAGACACTACTTAACCCTGTTACTATCACTAACTTAGCAGGTGAGCTAAATCGCCACATCAGCACAGATCTAGAGGTTTGGGAAATAATAAAATTGTGGAACATGTTTAAAGATACCGATAGAGCTAAGATAACAAACAAGGTTCTAAGTGATGCGCCAGGTGGATTGCTTGCTTCTGCAACTAGTGATTATGGTGCCTATATTCTTAACCCCGTTTCAGGAAACTTTGGTGAAATTAGGAATTTAATTAAAAACATAATACCAGAAGATGTTCCCGAAGTTAAAAAAGAAGATGAGAAGCTTAACTCAAGTAAAGATAAGAAAAATAATGCTTCCTATCAAGATGTTGAGGTAGTGATTAAAAATGCTACATGGATTAATGGCTTAGCTGCAAAAGCAGCCTCTGTTTTAAAAGAGGAAAAAATAAATATTAGCGAAACCAGTAATGCCCCAGAAAGAGATAAGACGGAGTCTTTGCTTTACGATCTTAGTTATGGGGACAATAATGATGTTTTAGAAATTATTCTGGCTAAGACGCCCGCTAAGCAAAGTTTTGCCTTTCCAGATTGGTTAAAAGATTATACAAAAAACAATCCTGATGTTGATTTTGTTTTACTTCTGGGCACTGACGCTAACAAATAATTTTATGGAAAAACAAGAAAATAAGTTACCTTTAGTGGTAATCTGTGGACGAACTAATGTTGGCAAATCAACACTTTTTAATTGTTTAACAGAAAAAAATCAGGCTTTAGTTTCAAACATCGCCGGCACTACTCGCGATAGTAATGTTGGTCTTGTTGAATGGTCAAACAATACTTTTGAAATTATAGATACCGCTGGATTACTTGAAGACTATTACCTTGATCAAAAAACAATCGATGACAGCACTATAGACGGCAAATCCCAAAAGCAAGCTAAATACTACCTCGATAAGGCTAATGTTATAATTTTCCTAGTAGACACAAAGGCGGGTATAATGCAAGAAGATACTAAGCTAGCTAAAGCCATTCAACGCTCAAATAAATATCGCGAAAAAACAATTTTAGTAGCCAACAAGGTAGATAGCAATAGACTTGCCCCTGAGGTAGCTCAGTTCAATAAGTTAGGACTAGGCGAGCCCATTCCTGTTTCAGCAGTTTCTGGCTCTCAGACCGGAGATCTGCTCGACATTATAGTTTCTCAACTAGACGCAAGGGCTAGGGATTATAAAGTTGAAAAAGAGGATGACTCAGACATAATAAAAGTATGTTTGGTAGGTAAGCCTAATGTAGGAAAATCATCTCTATTAAATTCTATCTTGGGCTATGAAAGAGTGATAGTAAGTGAAGAGGCACACACTACCAGAGAGCCACAACACACTGATATAAAATATAAGGATAAGAAAATTAGATTAATAGACACTGCTGGAATTTCAAAGAGGGGTCAGAAAGCCATAGGACTAGAAAAACCAGGTATCTTAAAATCCTTAGTCTCTTTGGATAAAGCAGATATCGCTCTACTTGTTTTAGATATTAGTGAACCATTAACTCATCAAGATCTAAAATTAATAGAAGAAATTTTTGATCGTCGAAAAAGCCTTATCCTTATTGCTAACAAATGGGATGCGGTAGAAGAAAGAGATACCAAAAAATGGACACAATACTTATATGGTAAAATGCCATTTGCTACCTGGGCACCCTTACAATTTATTTCTGCTAAGACTGGGGAGAAGGTTAACAAAATAATGGATATAGTTTTAGAAGTGGCTGAAAACAGAAAATTTACATTAAGTGACTCGCAGGCCAATAAATTCATGAAGCGGGTAGTGAAAATTCATAAGCCAGCTAAAGGCAAGGGTTTAAAAGCCCCTCGTATATATGAGTTTAAGCAAATTAAAAGTAGTCCTCCAAAATTTATAGTTCGAATTGGCCCTGACGATAACTTACACTTTTCCTATCTACGATTTATGGAAAATCGTTTAAGAGAAGAATATAATTTAAGTGGCACACCTGTTAAGTTAAAGATAACTCAAAACAAAAAAACTCATACCACCTATGCCCCTAGAAAAAGGAAATAAAATATGAAAATTATTGCTTGCTTGGGAAATCCAGGAGAAAAATACAAAAAAAGTCGACATAATGCTGCTTGGATTTTTATTGATAATTTACTTCCTTTAGCCACTTGGCAAGAAAGTAAAAAATTTAACGCTCTTATCTATAAAGATAATGATATTATCTATCTCAAACCACTTACCTATATGAATAATTCTGGTGAGAGTGTACGGCAAATATTAAATTACTATAAGCTACTTCCTAAAAAATTATCTTTTTTTTCTAAAAAAGACCAGGACTTAAGCGAAGTTTTAAGCGTTATACACGATGAACTTGATCTAGATATTGGTAAATATAAATTATCAAAAAACTCTAGTAGCGCTGGTCACCGTGGAGTAGAATCTATTATATCAAATCTCAAAACAAAAAAATTTACTAGACTTAGGTTGGGCATTAAAAACGATTTACTAAGAAATAAAATACCAGCCCAAAACTTTGTTTTGCAAAATTTTAGCCCCAATGAACTTGATACTATAAAAAAACAAGCGAATGAATTTGATCTTAAGAGTATTGTTTAGTTTAGAAAAAACCCTGCTTTAATT
>CAZUDJ010000069.1:0-3567 GCA_964618575.1 uncultured Gammaproteobacteria bacterium
GGGTTTACAACAATAACACTACGACCAGAATAATCTACCCGCTTACCAAGTAAGTTTTGACGGAAACGACCCTGCTTGCCCTTTAAAGTATCAGCTAGTGATTTAAGCTGTCTCTTTTGTCCGGTTGAAGCGGTTACTGTTTTAGTGTGTCTGGCTGAGTTATCAATTAAGGCATCAACTGCCTCTTGTAACATTCTCTTTTCGTTACGACAGATAACTTCAGGCGCGTTAAGTTCTAACAATTGCTTGAGTCTGTTATTGCGATTAATTACTCTTCTATATAAATCATTTAAATCAGAAGCGGCAAAGCGACCACCATCAAGGGCGACCATAGGACGAAGATCAGGTGGAATAACAGGAATAGTATTTAAAATCATCCACTCAGGACGTAGGTTGTTATTCCTAAAACTCTTAAGTAGTTTAAGCCTCTTAATCAACTTCTCTTTCTTAGATTCTATAACGTCTTCTAGTTTCGTTTCTAGCTTCTTAATACTTTTATCCAAGTCTATTTTGCTAAGCAATTCTCTTACTGCCTCAGCGCCAATAGAAGCTTCAAAGATGTGACCAAACTTCATGCTCATCTCTTGATAATCTTGTTCTGATAATATGAGCAAAGGTTTTAAATCTTTTAAATCTTTTTGGGCTTTTGTAAAATCTTCTTTTAGGCGCTCAGTTTTATCCTCTTTGACAAGAAGAGCCTCTTTTGCTTCCTTTTTATCACCACCTTTTTCTTTAATTTGCTTAAGCTTATTATTGTACTCAGCTTCTATACTTTTAGTTTTGCTTTCAAACTCAGCCTTAATTTGAACAATTGCTTGTTCTTTTAAAGTTTCATCTACATCTGTGACAATGAAGCTGGCGTAATATATTACTTTCTCCAGTGATTGAATGCCTAAATTAAGTAATAAACCTATCTTAGATGAGAGTCCACGCAAAAACCAAATATGGGATGATGGCACTTGTAAATTGATGTGCCCAAAGCGTTCTCTCCTAACTATACTTCGGGTAACTTCAACGCCACACTTGTCACAAACAATTCCTTTGTAACGAATTTTCTTATACTTTCCACAAGCACACTCCCAGTCTTTAGTGGGGCCAAATATTTTCTCACAAAACAAACCATCTTTTTCTGGCTTCTGGGTACGATAGTTAATTGTCTCTGGACGAATGACCTCACCATTACTCCAAGAGATAATTTCATCAGGACTGGCTAGTTTCAAGCGAATAGCATTAAAGTCGCTAGTTTTTATTGGATTTAACATATTATGTAAATTTTTATTAACTAATTTGCTTGATTAATAGGACTTATTTTTTACTCTCTTCTTTTTTTAGCTCTTCTTCCTTCTCTTCTATCACTTCACCTTCGGTAACTAATTTTTCATCTAAAGCTTCAATTTTTTCATCAAGATCTGTTATTACTTCTGAAGCTGGCGCCTCATTTTCATCAGTTAAGAGCTCTACATTTAAGCCTAGTCCTTTCAATTCTCTTATTAAAACGTTAAAGGATTCAGGGACATTTAACTTTTCTATCTCTTCTCCTTTAATAATCGCTTCATAGGCCTTGCTGCGTCCAGGAATATCATCAGATTTAATGGTTAAAACTTCCTGTAGAGTGTGGGCCGCGCCATAACCTTCAAGAGCCCAAACTTCCATTTCTCCAAATCTCTGACCACCAAATTGTGCCTTACCACCTAAAGGCTGTTGAGTAATAAGAGAGTAAGGACCAATGGATCTTTGGTGGATCTTGTCTTCAACCATGTGGTTAAGTTTTAGAACATACTTATAACCAACTGTAATGGGTTGGTCATAGGCAGTACCAGTCTTACCATCAAAAAGAGTTACTTTTCCAGTTTCTGGCAATCCCGCCTTTCTTAATTCTTCTTTTATTTGTTCTTCGGTGACACCATTTAAAGCTGGGGTCATTGCTCTGTAACCTAACTTTTGAGCAGCAAAACCTAAGTGAGTTTCAAGTAGCTGTCCCAGGTTCATACGTGAAATAATACCTAATGGAGACAAAAGAATATCAACTGGAGTCCCATCTTCCATATAAGGCATATCTTCAACTGCTACAATTTTAGAAATAACACCTTTATTACCATGACGACCAGACATCTTGTCACCAACTTGAATCTTACGTAAATTAGCAACTGAAACCTGAATGGATTGTAGTACGCCAGCTGAGAGCTTATCGCCCTCTTCACGTGAAAATATCTTAATATCTACCACCTTGCCGTGCTCACCGTGCTCAAGATATAGTGAGGAATCGCGAACATCCTTTGCCTTTTCTCCAAAAATGGCCCGTAGTAATTTTTCTTCAGCTGACAAAGTAGTTTCTCCTTTAGGAGTAATTTTACCCACTAAAATATCACCACTGGAAACCTCAGCTCCAATTCTAATTATACCCTCATCATCTAAATTCTTTAATTTTTCCTCACTGATATTTGGAATATCATTGGTTACTATTTCTGGACCAAGCTTAGTATCGCGAACATCTATAGTATAGTTTTCAATATGAACTGAGGAATAAACATCGTCTTTGACTAGTCTTTCCGAAATTACAATCGCATCTTCGTAGTTATAACCTTCCCAAGTCATAAAAGCCGCTAAGACATTCTTACCTAAAGAAAGTTCACCTTTATCAATTGCTGGACCATCTGACAATATCTGTCCTTTCTTTACCTTATCACCAAGATCTACAACTGGGTGTTGGTTAATACAAGTAGATGAGTTAGAGCGCAAGAATTTATTTAAATTATAAGTAATAACTTGTCCTTTTTTAGTAGTAAGCTCAATGGAGCCACCATCTAGTTTGCTAATTACGCCATCTTCACTGGCTATAACAATATGACCACTATCACGCGCCGCTCTTTCCTCAACTCCAGTTCCCACAACTGGCGCTTCATTTATCACTAAAGGAACCGCCTGACGTTGCATGTTTGTTCCCATAAGAGATCTCTGTCCGTCATTGTGTTCCATGAAAGGAATAAGCGAAGTAGCAATAGAAATAATCTGATTAGCAGCAACTCCAACAAAATCTATATTCTCTACATCCTCCATTCCCGGCTGGCCCTTAATTCTAGCCTCATACTTAGTCACTAAGAAGTAACCATTGTCATCAAGGGGAACAGTGGAGTCAACTGCGGTATATTTTTCTTCTTCAAAAGCATCAAGATAAACAATTTCATCTGTAACTTTATAGCCCTTCTTATCTTTTACAACTTTACGATATGGGGTTTCTAAAAAGCCATAACTATTGAGTCTTGTATAGCTAGCTAAGTGACCAACTAAACCAATATTTGGTCCTTCTGGAGTTGCAATCGGACAAATTCTGCCGTAGTGAGTTGCGTGCACGTCACGAACATCAAAACCTGCTCTTTCACGACTAAGACCACCTGGACCCATTGCATTAAGACGGCGCTTGTGCTCAAGTTCTGCTAAAGGATTAGTTTGGTCCATAAACTGTGATAGCTGTGAAGACATGAAGAATTCACGGACTACACCAATGACCGGTCTAGCGTTAATAAGTTTCGAAGGATTTAAGTTAGCAATGTCTGAAGTTGACATCCT
>CAZUDJ010000070.1:0-3492 GCA_964618575.1 uncultured Gammaproteobacteria bacterium
AGCTGGTCTTAGTCATTTTTAGCATTATTGCTAGTTTTGCTTGCTTTAAGCTCCGAATACGAAATAAACATCTCCAAAGAATTTCTTTTCTTTAGTAAGGTCACTGTAGTGTCCAATACGGATAGACTTATCTAAAAGATCTATCGCTAGTTGCATGGGGCGACCAAGCTTGTCTTTGAGTTCTTTGTGCATCAGTAAAATTGTAGATGGTCTTATAAGCTCATCCGCTTGAAATGAGAGTAGCTCACATAACAAGGGGAAGGCAGCTAAATCTGCCTCTGGCAAGTCATTGCTTTTGGCAAATTTTTTAGCTCTTTCAAGATGACATTCTTCACATTTAAAGAGAGCGCCACTTATAAAGCTTAGCTCAAAGGTTTTTTTAGGTCTTTCTTCAAAGACTTGTGAAATTAAACGCGAGAGAGCTTCTTCGCTCATTGATTCGCGCTCTAGGCTATTTATCCATTTAAGGTTAAATTCGCCACCGTTAGAGGAAAGACTTAGAAAGCTTAAATCACCTATCTCTCTCCATTCTGATTTGACAATAGGGAGTAATCTTTTTCCATTTAGTGTAGTACTAATCTTTTTCTTCATGTTTACATTCCTTTTTTTCATTTACTCAATCTGAGTCAGAGCTGAGATTTTTTAGTCACAGCCAAAAGTATACTAAAATTGAATATATTTTTGGCTATGACTAAATAATTAATTTTTAAAGGACTAAGACTTCTTATATTTATAGCACATATATCATATTTTGGCAAGGGCATGCTAAGTTCTTGATACACTCTAGCACTAAAACTAATTTCTAGATAGACCTTGTAATATTTTTTTAAAAGAAAAAAGACCCAAATTAAATAAATTAATTATTTAATTTGGGTCTCGAATTAGGGGTGGTGATTTTTTACTCTTGCCCTTGGCTTTGCTTTTTTTAAGCATCACATTTTGTGGCAAAAACAAAGTAGACATCAGACTTAAAGATTTTTTCCTCATCTTTCACTAAGTAGTGAGATAATCTAATAGACCTATTTGAAAGTTCTATTGTAAGCAGCATTGGATTTCCTTTTTTATCAAGAATTTCTTCATGCACTAGCAATATAGTAGCCGGTCTTTTAATTACACTGTTTTGATAGGTAAATAATTCACACAAAAGAGGAAACACTTCAGAGTCAGCCAGTGTCAGGCCAAGATCGCTTGCATATTCGCGAGCTTTGGCTAGGTGACGCTCTTGGCTAAAGAAAATACAAGAGGGCATAAAGGCAAGTTCAAAAGTTTCTTTAGCTCTTACGCCTTGCTTTTGATTGGCTAAAAAACGATAAGCCTCACCACCGATGCTGATATCTTTTTTTAAGCCACTCATCCATTTCAGGCCGAAGGCGCCGCTGGAGCTAAGAGACAGGCAAATAAGCTCACCTTTCTTATTCCATCTGGGCTCACTAATAGGAATAGATATTCCCTTGGGTTTTAAAAGTCCATTTTCTATATTTTTGGACACAGGACTAGATTTTGTCTTCATTACAAATATTTTTTATTTACTCAATCTGAGTCAGAGCCTATAACCTTCTTAGTTACAGCCCAAACTTGAATAGTTTTAATCAATTTTGGGCTGCAACCAAGTTAAGCTTATTTTAAAAGAACTAATCTTATCTATCACTTATAGCAGATATATTAAGTTTTGGCAAGGGGTGCTTTTCTTTATCTTATAAAAGAAAAAAAGCAATTTCAAAATTATTAATCTTACTTACAATGTTTTAAAAAGGCCCTAAATTAAATAAATTATTTATTTAATTTAGGGCTTAGGGTAACTAAGTGCTTTTTATCACTTAGCCAGAGTCTTACTTCTTTTTTGCTACAGGCGTTTCTGCCTGAAAGAGAAAGTAGACATTTTTCAAGCTTTTAAAGCAAGAATTTGCTTGAATAAATTCTATGCTTATACACTTGTCAACAGAAATAGTTACTAAGCTTGGCTTTCCGTCCTTACTTAATACTGGTTCGTGCATAGCCACTATAGTAGCAGGCTGCCTAATACCAATCTTCTCACTGGTGAGAAGGTTTGCTAATAGGAAGGCGACTTCGTGGGTGCAGGGTAGAAGTTGTGATCTAAAGGCAATTTCGCCTATTTTCTCTACTCGTCTGTCTTTATCTCTGAAAAGGTCACCGTCTAAAATAGCGATGTTAAACTTTTCATAAGAGGAAGACTTAAAACCACCATTGGACAAAAGGTAAAGTGTTGAGAGGTCTAAAATAACTTTTTTGTTAATTAGATCTTCTTTCCACTCAGGTCCTTTTTTTCCGCTTGAAGTTAATGGATAAATATATGTAAAGCCACCTACTTTTCTACAAAGCGGGTCCTTTACTTTAATTGAAAAGTAACCGTCTTTCATAAGTTTAATTAACTTATGAGGGTCCTTTACTTGGCTTAAGTCCATTAAAGTCTCAAGCATTTCGTTTAACTCTCCAGCTGTTAGGTTCTCCGAAGAGAACGTTTTCCTTTTTGCCATTCTCCTAAATGTTTTAATTTGCTTCAATCTAAAGCAGAGCTAGTAACCTTCTTAGTTACAGCTAAAAATAGACTAATCATTAATCAATTTTTAGCTGCAACTAAGCTCTAATTATTTTTAAAGATCAATTTAACAGATAAACTTTAACACAAATATTTCTTTTTGGCAAGACTTACTTGTTTCTTTAAACTAGCGCAGTTAGCTTTTTATTATTTTAGATAAACTTATCACTACTTAAGATCAAAATATGTTAAATATAGGCTTTAAATAGCTTATAAATAGTTTTAAGACATTTATCCACAGGGAAGGGCTAGACATTCGGTTTAGTTTCGGTTATACTATTAATATCACTAATTTATAAATAAGAAGAAAAGGGGAGTAGATAAAAATATATATGAAAATACTAAGTAAAAAACAAAAAGAAATATTTGACTATATAGTAGATTATCAAAAAGACTATGGTTATGCTCCGGCCTTAGAGGAGATTAGGGAGGCCATGGGTTCGTCGGCTATTTCCACCATACATGAGCACGTTAGTAATTTAGTTAAGAAAGGATATTTAAAAAGAACCAAAGGAGTAGCCAGAAGTTTAGAACTTATAAAATTAAAGATAGCTGAAACTATGTCTGTACCTCTAGTAGGTGTAATTGCTTGCGGTGAGCCGATAGAGGCAATAGAAGAAGAGGATGAGGCTGTTTCTATAGTTGAAGACAAGAGATTTAATATAAGTGATCTCTATGCTCTAAGGGCAAAAGGAGATTCAATGCTAGGTGATGGAATATTTAGTGGTGATAAGCTAATAATTCGAAAGCAAAGCTGGGCTAATAATGGTGATACAGTGGTAGCAATTATAGATGAAAACGAAGCCACTCTTAAAAGATTTTACAAAGAAGAGGGAAGAATAAGGCTACAACCAGCCAATACTAGCTATAAGCCCATATATCGCAAGCAAGTAGAAGTTCGCGGAGTGGTAGTTAAGGTAATACGTGATTTAGTG
>CAZUDJ010000071.1:0-3484 GCA_964618575.1 uncultured Gammaproteobacteria bacterium
AAATAAAATGCGTACGAAAATCATTATAACCGTAGGTCCAAAAAGTGAAGACAGTGAGACACTAAAGCCACTATTAAAAGCAGGGGCTGATATTGTAAGACTTAATTTTTCTCATGCTAGTGAGAGTCAGTATAAAAAGGTGAGAAAGATTGTAACAGAATACAATGAGGAAAATAAAACTAAAATAGGAATGTTACTCGATTTACAGGGACCAAGAATAAGAGTGGGCACCATGCCTAAAGAAGGTATAGTTTTAGATGTAGGAGAGGTTTATGACTTTGCTTACTCAAAAAAACCCTATATTCTAGGCGGAATAATACCGATAGACAATGAAGATCTTTCTAAAGATATGAAAAAAGGACACCCCTTATTTCTTTGTAATGGCGAGATAGGTCTAGAGGTAATTTCAGTAAAGGAAAAAATAATTACAGCTCGCGTACTACGTGGCGGTGTGTTAACTTCGAATAAGGCTATAAATGTACCAAACACAAATATGCGCAAAGGCGGTTTGACAGCTAAGGATTTAAAAGATTTAAAATTTGGTCTTAAAGTAGGCATGGAATATGTGGGACTATCCTTCGTTCAAACTGAAGCTGATATAATAAGATTAAAAAAAGAGTTGGGCAAAAATTCAAATGTTAAGATGATAGCTAAGATAGAAAGAGGCATAGCTTTAAAAAATATCGATAGAATAATTTTTGCTGCCGATTTTATTATGATTGCCCGAGGTGATTTAGGAATAGAGATACCAGTTGAAGATCTTCCTTTAGTACAAAAGAATTTAATTCGCCACTCTCATTGGCACTCCACACCAACTATTATTGCTACTCAGGTTATGACTTCTATGATACAAAGTCCAGTACCAACCAGAGCTGAGGTAAGTGATATTGCTAATGCTGTTTTAGATGGAGCAGATGCAATTATGTTATCAGATGAGACCTCAGTGGGAAACAATGCCTTGGCAGCTGTGAAAATGTTAAATAAGGTTATACTGCGGACTGAAGGTTATTTAGGTAAAAAATATCTTACTTTTTAAATCACTACTTTATGATTATTAAAAATATTAAAGCTTTAGAGGTCTTGGATTCTCGAGGAAATCCCACTATATTAGCTCGAGTTCATCTAGAAAATGGCCTATCTGCTACAGCTATGGTTCCCAGCGGCGCCTCAACTGGTTCTTATGAAGCCTTAGAGCTAAGAGATAATAATCCTAGTCGTTATTTTGGTAAGGGAGTTTTACAAGCTATAAAAAATATTGAAGAAATAATTTCACCAGCTTTAGCCGGTCAGCGGGTAGATGAGCAAGTAAAAATTGACAATCTTTTAATTTCGCTTGATGGCACAGAGGATAAATCTAATTTAGGCGCTAATGCTATTTTAGCAGTTTCTTTAGCGGTTTCACGAGCTGCCGCCGCTAGCTTAAAGCTACCTTTATATGCTTATTTAAGTCGCTTTAACCCGAATTTTAAGGGGAGCTATATTTTACCCCGTCCCATGATGAATGTCTTAAACGGCGGTAGTCACGCTAACTTTTCTTGTGACATTCAGGAGTATATGATAATACCACTTAAAGCTAAGAGTGCCTCCGAGGCCATTCGTATGGGGGCAGAAGTTTATGCTGCCTTAAAACAAATCTTAAAAGATAAAAATTATAGCCTTTTAGTTGGTGATGAGGGTGGCTTTGCACCTGCTGTAGTAGATAATGAAGAACCCTTTAAACTTTTAGAAGAAGCCGTGATAAAAGCCGGATACCTAGCGGGTGAAGATTTTGTTTTTGCTATAGATGCGGCCGCTTCTGAATTTTTTAAAGAGGGAAGTTATGAACTGAAAAAAGAAGAAAAGAGCTTGTCTAGCTTGGAGCTAAGCACTTTTTATGAAAATTTAATAGCTAATTATCCTATAGTTTCCCTAGAAGATGTTTTCAATGAGGATGATTGGCAATCTTTTTCAGACTTTACTAAAAAACATCCCAACTTACAAATTGTGGGTGACGATCTCTATGTCACCTCTCTTAAGCGCTTGAAGAAAGGAATAGAGGAGTCGGCTACTAATTCTATTTTAGTTAAGTTAAATCAAATAGGAACTCTCTCTGAGACTGTCGCGGTAATAAATTTAGCACATGAAAATGGCTTAACAAGTGTGATATCTCATCGTAGCGGTGAAACAGAGGATAGTTATATTGCCGACCTAGCGGTAGCTATGTCTTCTGGCCAAATTAAAACTGGATCTTTAGCTCGCTCCGAAAGACTGTCTAAATACAATAGACTAATAGAAATTGAAAGTGAATTAGGGAAAAAATCTAGCTTAAATCCTTGGCCTTTTAACTTTAAATAAAAATAAAAAAGAATTTAATATATGATGCAATTCCTTTTCTTTGGTGTTTCTATACTTGTTTTAGCTTTCGGGCATTATTTTGGTTGGTTGGTTTTAAGCAAGAGTCTCTTTAGTGGCGACTTATTTAACTCCATTAGTTTGTTTGTCTTTATCTTCTTTTTTTGCTCAATGCTCATCTCTTCATATTTAATCCATGAAAAAGACACTAAGGCAAAAAGAGTATATTATTTAATCTCTAGTATCTGGGGTGGAGTTTTAGTAAATTTTATTCTTTCCTTTGTTTTTATATTTTTTCTAAGCATTCTACTGCCCGGAATTTTTGCTGATAATAGTCTTTTTACGGCGCTAATCCTATTCTTTACCCTTGCTATAAGTGTCTATGGCGTATATAATGCCTTTTCCCCTAAGCTTATAAATTATGAGCTTGAAATAGAGGATTTACCAGAATACTGGGAAGGGAAAACTGTGGTTCAGATCTCAGATGTTCATTTAGGTCCAATATACAGGCAAAGGAATTTTTCCCGAGCCATTAATCGAATAAATGCCTTAAATCCAGAAGCGGTTTTTATTACTGGCGATCTATTCGATGGTATGGATAGCGATTTTATGTGGCTACAAGATCCTTTTGCCAAACTAAAGGCTAAGCAAGGTGTTTATTACTCCTTTGGCAATCATGATCTTTATCTTGGCTTTAGTCGCGTAAAACAATTGTTAGCCAAGACTGATATAAATATTTTAGATAATAAGATGGTAGTCGTTGAGGGCTTGCAGTTTATCGGTATAAACTACTCCTTTAATCGGGACTTTAATCTCTATCAAGCAATACTAGATCAAGTAAATTATGATAAGGCCAAGGCTAGCATTTTACTCTACCACGAACCTAAAAATATTCAATTTGCTAAAGATGCAGGAATAGACCTACAGCTTTCTGGACATACTCACAATGGGCAAATATTTCCTTTTAATTTAATCGCTCGCTTAGCTTATAAGGGCTATGGTCAAGGTTTATTTAAACTAGGCAACTTTAATCTAATAGTTAACAGTGGCCTTGGTACTTGGGGCCCACCTATGCGCACAGTTGGTCGCGGTGAGATATCACAAATAAAACTAAGAGCTATTAAATAGTTAAAAAAGATTAAATCACAAAAAA
>CAZUDJ010000072.1:0-3441 GCA_964618575.1 uncultured Gammaproteobacteria bacterium
ACATAATTTTCTTATTATTCTAATATTATAGCATACTTGATAAAATTAAAAAACCGTCTATTATTGTAAACAGACGGCTTTTAGATTTTAAGTTACTAGCGCTTAAGCGTGTAGGTGGTAATCTCTCCTGCTGGTGTTATAAGTTTAAATAAACTACCAATAGGTGAATTCTCAAGCCAAGTAAGAGTCCAATCCTGAGCTTTAATTTTAAATTTTAAATCATTGCCAACTTGTTTTCCTATTACAGAAATTAACTCTTTGCTGTCAATATTAAAAATTTTAATTTGCTCACCCTTGATTGCTAAAACATAAGATTTAGCTTTTAAAAGACCACTGAAGCGATTAATACCTTCTGACTCCTGAGAACCTATGTCCTCTTTTTCAAATGGCAATCTAACTCCATAAATGCTTTTGCCGTAAGGGGCATAAACATCATTACCATTAATATTCCCCATAAAAACAGGTTTTTCTCCCCATTCAGCTACTCTAAAAACAGCCTCTTTATCTTCTGGAAAAACATGGTAATCAATGACTGTTAAAAACTGGTTAATAACTAAAGCATCTCCATCTTCTATTAAAAATAGAATATCATCTGGGAAATTAAATGTTCCCGCTGCTCCTTCTGTCAAAAAAAGTACTTTCGCCTCTTCTCCGTTTTGAGCTGATCTTAAAAAAAGACCTTCACTTAACTTTTGTAAATCTTCTTCAAGAAAATCATCGGACAAGTCATTTTGACAGGCACTTAAAAATAATGCTGAAATTAATACAGCTAAAACATAGAATATTTTTTTTCTCATGGCCTTATATTTTTTAATTATTATTTTTTTAAAGATCTATTCAATATTATAATATTATCACTTAATACTAAGTTTGTCAAGGTCTTCAAATAAAACTCTTACAAAAAAAGACGCACTTGCATCTTTTTTTTATTTGAACAATAACTTTCAATTTATTTTTGAGGACCAGTTACAATATCATCATCGCTCTCAATTATCTTATAAGCTAGAATTAGGCCACTCTCCTCATCTCTAGATAGAACCTGGACTTTTTTTTCATCTGCAATACCTATCATCTCTTTTTCCTCACTAGTCATAAATCCAACCTCAAAGCTTGGAGCAGCAACTGCATCGCGCCAATCAAGGTCAGCAGGAATATCTATCTCAACTGGAATGAGGTCATCTTCAGTATTTTCACCGCTTACCAAAGGTGCATTATTATTTTCTACATTATCTACTTGAGAGTTATTATCTGCCTCGTTGTTGGGCACAACTACCCTGTCTGTGTTTCTTAAACTAAACCAAACTATAAACACTAATAAAACAATCACAGAAGAAACTACAATTATAATTTTATTTTCTTTTTTCATATTTTTTAATAATTAGTTATTATTATATTAATTAGGATAAATGATATCTCCTACTTCATAAACTACTCTATAGGCAGTAATTTCACCTGAAAAATTACGAGCTATAATTTGAGCTTCAAAAAACGGAGGAATGTTAAACTCATTTTTCTCCTCTTCATTCATGAACTCTAGACCTAAGCCTTCTAAATCTGGATAAGGCAATTCTCTGCTCTGAGCCTCCAAAGAGGCTTTTTCTCGAACATCTACCCCATCTTTATCGATATTAACAGCTTTAGTAATATCATAGGTGAAATCTTCATTTTCTCTAATTATGCCTTCCATCACCTGTTCGGTGTTTTTTTCTTTAGTAAAACTAGAGTAAATTTTATTTAAAATATTTTCTTTTTTGATGTAGAATGCATAAATAACTAAAGAAGTCAGTATCAGAAGTAATAAAGAAAAGATTAATAATTTTAAGTATTTTTTTTTCATATCATAGTTTATATTCTATCCATAAATTATAAAATTAACAACTTATTACATATTACACTGCTGAGAAGGAACACAATAGCCAAACTGATCTTCATACCAATACCCACGACACCAATTACAATCTTGCATAGTCTGTGGATCATTGCACTCTGGCAACCAATAGTTAGATGGATTATTACAATAGCCAGAAACGCAACAAACTTGATTTCCACCACACTCGTAATAACTTTGGCACGAGCAACCAGTGCAATCAGAGGGACAGCTAGCGCAGTCTTCACTCATAGAACAAACACCATCTCCACAATAGCCACAATCAGCATTACAGGTGCTTGCATTTTCATAAGAAGAGCAATAGCCGTCGCCGCAACAGACTTCTGACCCAGGTTTAAAATCTAGGGGTCCATTGTGAGCTCTATAAACCTCACAACCATTATAAATGTTATCATCACAATTATAGTAAGTGTAGCCCCAGTCCCACACATCGCCCTCAGGACCACCAAAGCTGATATGTCTAGGGGGCTGTCCAGCGCATACACACTGGGAGACTGAGTAAGAACCAGAAGAACTTACAGTGCCATAAGGACAGGTATATCTAGTTGGAATAGGACAATAGTATCCTGATTCACACTTAATCTGGTAAGACATGGTTCTGCGCTGTAAATTAGATGGGTAGGAGCCACAATTCCAAGTGTCTCCTTCACACATTCCTGGTAAATAATAACCCGGATCAACAGGATATCTTACCCCTCCGGTACAATAATATTGTGGAGAAGAAGGAGCTGAGCAGTAATAATAGCCAGTCCTAGTAGTGCTTGTGCCTCCCGTACTCATATACCCCTCTGGAACAGTACTGCAAGAAGTAATAGATCCTCCTTTTGAATACTTGTCCGGAGAGCCACAAGCAGAGCAGGCTCCACTATTTGAGTAATATCCAGCATTACAGTTACATATCTTGCCAGAAATTGTTACCGATTGACCACTGCAGGTGGCGGTGGCGGTACAGCCTGAGCCATAGGCTGTACTTGATTTAGTTACAGCCACACTTGATCCACTTTGAATAGCTGGGAAAGAATAGCCATCTATAGTGCCAGCGGAACAAGAGGTGATACAATCACTAACACTACTAGAGCCAGCTGGTGAATTGCCAGAAGGGCAAGTATAAAGTCTGTAATCATTAGCTGGAGAATAAGTATTAACTGGCGTCATCTCACAAATGCCATCCCGATTACTATCATAGTAGCCAGCAGGACATGTGTACGAACAATTTGAGGCGATCGAATTATAACCAGTAGTACAAGCGTAGCTTGTTTTGCTAGTGCTGCCAGTGCTGCAATTATAACCTTCTGTACCAGTGCTACAATAAGATGATGCTGATGTGGAGTAGGTGCCACAAGAACAATAGGTGCAAGAAGAGGATCCAGCTGATGAATATCTTCCGGCTGGACATGAACTATAAGAAGAAGATCTGGCAGGTGAAAAATAGCCTGCTGGAGTAGTGGCACAAGTATTGCTCGTTTGACAGCTATTTTGACCATAAGTTCCTGCTGCACAGGAAGTGCAGGAAGATTCAGAGCTTCCACCAGTTCCTGTTCTGTAGGTTCCAC
>CAZUDJ010000073.1:0-3370 GCA_964618575.1 uncultured Gammaproteobacteria bacterium
GGGCTAAGGCTGGTTCAATTATCATCAGACAACGTGGTACTAAATATCACCCAGGGGCAAATGTTTCAATAGGAAAAGATGATACTTTATTTGCACTTAAGGGTGGTTTTGTTAAATTTACTGATAAGAAATTAAAGAAATTTGACAGCTCTCTTAAAAGCACTAAGGTGGTAAGTATAGTTAATAAGCGAGAAATGCCTGAAAAAGTAGCAGCTAAATAACTTTCCTCAGTCTTAAAAAGATACAAAAAAATAAGCTAAAATTATAGCTTATTTTTTTATATGTATTTTTTCTTTTTTGGAAAGCTCTTAAGTGTGACTATGCTTACCTATTATTGTTTTTTAGATATTTTTTTAGCTGTTTTGATAAATTCTATAAATAAAGGATGGGGATCAAGAGGGCGTGAGCTATATTCTGGGTGGAAAGAGACGGCAAGAAAGAAGGGGTGATCTTTTAGCTCTATTGCTTCAACCAAGCTTCCGTCCGGTGAGATTCCAGAGAAAACTAAGCCTAGTTCACTTAATTGTTCGCGGTAGTCATTGTTAAACTCTAGGGAGTGGCGGTGTCGCTCGTGGATAAGCTCCCCTTTGTTTAAATCTTGATATGCTTTAAATATAAGAGTTCCCTCTTCTAACTTACAAGGCCAAGCACCAAGGCGCAGTTGATTGTTTGCATTATCTTTCTTATCACTTTGAGGTAGATGGACAAGGGGATGACTAGTTTTAGGGTCTATATCAATAGAATTAGCATCTTTTAGACCAGCCACCTCACGAGCAAACTCAATAAGAGCCATATTCATGCCATTACAAAGTCCAAAATAAGGTATATTATTTTTTCGACAATAAGTAATAGTTTTAAGCTCTCCTAAAAATCCATATTTACCTTGACCTTGAGGAATAATTACCCCATCTAAATTTCTTAAGAGTGATGGACCTATCTTTTCAATGTCTTCAGAGCTAAAGCAGTGAATATTAGTTTTGCAATTATTATAAGCACTGGCGTGTTTAATTGCCTCCTTAACGGAAATATAGGAATCACTTAATTTAAAATCGCCGCTTTCAAAATACTTACCAACAATAGCAATATTTACTTCAGGACCCTTTAGTTTAGTTTTTTTAAGCATCTCTAACCATTTTTCATTTTTTAGTTTCCCAGCTGGTAGATTAAATTTTTCTAGTATACTGGTGCTTAATCCGTTTTTTTCAAAATTAAGAGGAATGTCGTAGATAGAGTCAGCGTCAGGAGCGGAGATAACATTTTCCGGAGCAATGTTGCAGTTAAGTGAAAGCTTTTCACGTCTTTGACTATCTATAGCTTTTTCACTGCGTGCTATTAGAAAGTCAGGCTGTATACCAGCGCCTTGTAGGTTTCTAACAGCATGTTGGGTTGGCTTAGTCTTCATCTCACCTATTTTATTAGGTATAGGTAGGTAGGAGACCATAACAAATAAAACATTTTTAGGTTGATATAGTTTCATCACTCTGGCTGCTTCAAGAAATAGCAGGTTTTCATATTCACCCACTGTTCCCCCAATTTCAATTATCATAATCTCAGCTCCAGTCTTTGCTACTGCTTTGTCTATGCGATCACAAACCTCTAGTGGAATATGAGGGACAACTTGAACACACTTACCCTTGTATTCTAAATTTCTTTCTTTAGCAATGACAGTCTGATACACCCTACCGGTAGTCATGTAGTTTTCTTGAAAAATATTTGTATTTAAAAATCTTTCATAATTGCCAATATCTTGATCGGTTTGATCACCATCTACTGTCACAAAGACCTCGCCATGCTCAATTGGGTCCATATTCCCGGCGTCAACATTGATATAAGGGTCTATCTTCATAGCAGAAACACGATAACCTCTGGCTTGTAGTATTTGACCTATAGAAGCGGTGCTTATTCCCTTACCCACCCCTGACATTACTCCACCAACAACGAAGATGAATTTGGTGTCATTTTTCTTATTTTTTCCCTTTAAGTGCTTAGCCATAGACATTGACATTATTTATATATTATGTTATTTTTAACTCAGTTCTTTAATTTAAATTATATAGTATGTTAGAAATTTCCCATTTCAATCGTAAGTTTGAAATCCGTGAAGAAGGAGAGCAAATTTTTAAAGCTAGAAGTATGACTAGTTTGGCTAAGTTTTTAAATCAGGAAAGGCCTGATGCAGTGGAGTCACACATCCATCATCAAAATTCTATTAGCTTTAATATATCTTCTTTTGACCAGGAGGCCTTAGAAAAGATGCTTCTATCAGGATTTCGTGAAGAACATTATTTAGATTATGATCTAGATTACGATGATTAATTTTAGAGAAACGCTCTCAGTTTTAACTTGCCTTGATAAAATATCAAGGCTTTTTTTTATTTATTATTCAAAATAAATTCAAAAGCTCTATCTAGTTGTGGATCACGTTTATTATTAAAATCATCTTCACTTAAATCAACCTCTATTTGGGGAGCAATGCCTTTGTCATGAATATAATCACCTTCAGGGGTAAGCCACTTAGCTACTGTAATCTTAAGCGATGAGCCATCACTTAAGTCCTCTATAGTCTGGACTGATCCCTTACCAAAGCTTTGCTTGCCAATGATTGTGGCTTTTTTATAATCCCTTAAGGCACCAGCTACTATCTCCGAGGCAGAAGCACTACCTTCGTTGATAAGAACTACAGTTTTAATACCAGCTAGACGAGCATTGCCATTGGAAAAATGCTCTGAGCGCTTATTCTCGCCAAATTGTTCAGCTACTATAGGTCCTTCTTTTACCCACTCACTCGCCATAGATATGGCTGTGTCAAGATAACCACCAGGGTTATTGCGTAAGTCTAAAACTATACCCTTGGGTGATTTGAGTAAAATATCAGAAATAGCTTGAGAAAATAATTTCTCCGTATCATCATTGAAGTTAGATACACTTATATAATAAACACCATTGTCTTTCAGCTCACTTTTAACACTGGCAACAATGATTTGATCACGCACCACTTTTACTTCCATGGGTTTAGATTTGTCTCGAATTATGGTAAGGGTCACCTCTGTTCCCTTTTCACCTCTAATTTTCTTTACAGCGCCATTTACAGTTAATCCTAAAGCTGACTCCCCATTTATCGCATATATCTTATCCCCTGATCTTAGTCCTGCCTTTTGTGCGGGCATACCATCTAAAGGAGCAACAATAGTAATTATTTCATCGCGTATACCAATCTCAGCTCCTATCCCCTCAAAGGTGCCAGAAAGATCTTCGTAGAACTCTGCGCTTAGCTCGGGATCCATAAAGGTGGTATAAGGGTCGTTTGTAGCAGCCGCTAAGCCCTCTAGTGAGCCATAGAAAAGCTCTTTATCCTTAATCATGTTCTTGT
>CAZUDJ010000074.1:0-3331 GCA_964618575.1 uncultured Gammaproteobacteria bacterium
GTTTTTAACTATCTTAAAAACCAATCCACTGCCAGTGTCTTGAAGAGCGCGACGAATAGTCTTGCCACCCACTCCCCCTAGAGAGGCAGCTTCTGAGACTGAGAGCCAAATGGGCTCTGTGTCACTTATTAAAGTCTTGTCTAAATTTTCAAAAATGTTTTGCATTTATCTATTTAAGTCTACGCTATCTTAGACTTAAGTCTTAATTTTTAGACTATATATCTTTTTTCTAGCTAATTTATTTTTAAAATGTGATAAAAATACTTAACCCCTCTAAGATCTAATTTGTTTAAATTGCTTGACTTTAGTCTATACTTGCTTAGACTTAAGTCCTTAAAGTTTAAGATATCCCTTAAATAAAGTCAAGCAACTTGTATAGGCCCTACTATAGCTAGCTTTCCTTTAAGCTATTGTTATAGAGGCGCTAATCTTAGTTACCTTATACTAGCTCCATCCGTTATATATTTTAAGCAGATTTATGTCTTGCCCTTAAATTATATTTTTTAAAATTGTGTGGATAAGTAGATAGGCTTAATTTGTAAATAGTTAAAAATACTAGGGGTGAATTTAAGCCATAAAGCTACTATTTTTTTCACACCTTTCCTTTCTCTAGCTTGATAAAGAGTGAGGGCTTTTTAGTCCTTTTTAGTCTTCATATTTCTTGCTTTTGTCGCTTGTGTGTGATAATATAATTTTAGTTTAAAAAGTATAAAGAGTGAAAACGGGTACAATTTTCCCGTTATTTTTGTTAAAGTAAATGTCTGCAAATATAGTAAAAAAATTTAAAAATAAACAAGCTCTAGATCGTTTAAAGAAACGGGACAGGGAGGCTTTTACCAAAGCCTACGATGAGAATGTTTCTGACATTTATCGCTTTGTTTATTATAAGGTAGGAAGTGATGAGGAGGCAAAAGATATCACCTCTACCATCTTCCTTAAAACCTGGAATCATATCCAAAATAAAACCTTAGAAGATGCTAAGACTCTTCGGGCTTTGTTTTATAAAGTAGCCCGTTCAACTATCATAGACTACTACCGCTCCTCAGCTAGTAGCAAGCCAGTCTCCCTTGACTCAGAAGATTTAAATATAGATATACCAGTGGAGGTAGATGAAAATGGACGCTTAGATATTCAAGCTGATATAAAGTTAATTCATGCTAAGTTGCCTCTACTTAAGTCTGAGTATAAAGAGATTATAGTAATGCGCTTTATAAACGAACTAGAGATAGAGGAGATTGCCGATATCACCGGTAAGTCCAAAGGTAATATTCGGGTGCTTTCTCACCGGGCCCTAGGGGCTTTAAAAACTCTATTAGATGAGGAGGAACTTAGTATTAAAACCAAGGACGAAGAGGCGGGAAAAAAATTGAAGTCGCAAAGAAAAAAAGAGACAGAAGGGAAGATTTAGCTGTAACACTTTAGGAGCTATTACGTATGTTAAGGCGTATGACAGAAAAAGATTTGATTGCAAAATTAAATAATGCCAAAAAAATTAGTCCTGATAAGAGCTGGCTAGCTTCTAATCGGGAGCTTTTTGTTAACCAAATTTCAAACTCTGGAGCTAGTGATTTAGCAGCCAGTCAATCTTTCTATATTAATCTTAAGAGTTTAGCTAAAACAATTTCCCAACCAGTCTTTGCAACTTTAGCTTTTCTTTTTGTCTTACTTGGCTCCTCTGTCTTTGGACATAAGATATTTTCCCAAGCCAAACCTAATGACTCATTATATGTCGCCCGTGTTATTTCTGAGAAAGTAAAATTAAATACAGTTTTCGATACTAAGACTCGTGATGAGCTCGCAGTTAAATTTGCTGCTTCCCATGCAAAAGAGATTTCTCAAGTTTTAGCTAATCCAGAATTTAACACTGAAGATAACCAAGCTGAGGTAGATAGACTTAGTGACGATTTTGTAAAAGAAATTGAAAAGGTAAAAACTAAGATGACAAGTCTTGCTAAGCTTGAGAGTAAGAAAGATAAGGACAGTGAAAAGAAACTTGACTCAGTGGCGGGTGATAAAGTAAGTAGCTCTTCTGCTACCAGCAGTCAAGAAGAAGCTAAACCTAAAGACGAAGGTAGTGTAGCGATTGCTAGTGGTGGCGAATACAAAACCGATAAAGGACTACAGTTATATATAAATGATAATAATAAAACCAGTAGTGCTAGTAAGGGTGAACTTGAAACTAAGCCTAAGGCTAGTAGTACTGAAGTAAATGACGAACAAAATAATAGCAGCAGCAGTGAAGAAATTGCCGGTGCCTTACTTGAGGAAGTAATAAATGAAAGCAAGGTAGATGCCAATGCAATTTCAGAAGTAGAGAACTTATTTAAAGCCAAGAAGTTTGAAGAAGTTATTTTAAAAATAGATCAAATAATAATGAAGTAGTGCGCAAATGCGTACTTGTTAGTTTATCTCTAGCTCAAGTTGACCCTTTCTGAGTAGAGCAGTCTCCTCGTTGTGGAAATTCTTATAAGAGATAAATTAACAAGTCCGCGTTTCACTTCTTGTTATCAAGAAGAAAAAACCTGGACCGTCAAACCCCTAAAGGGTCGAATCTCTGCAAAGAGATGGTTTGTCCTTAAAAATCTAAAAAAATTCTTTCTATGTTACAAGCTTTTCTTTCTCTAGTGTAAAGAAGGATCTAGAGAATAGATCGGTTAAGCTTTTCTCCAGCCTGAGGCAACACGCGTCTGGTTGGCAGAACTTTATATGTTAAGATCGGCCGACTTTCGCCTTAAGCTAATATAAGCTGGTGGAGCGGGATTCCGACTGATTTATAAGCGAAATCCGGAAATTATATAAGAGAAAACCATAAAGCTTGTAAGTATATAGAAAAGAAAACATTTGTTTGTAAATGATTTAGACTACTATTGTCTAGACACTTACATACAATTAACAAAAATTATTTATGAAAAAATTACGCAAATTTCTTATTGCTAGCGTAATGACACTATCAGTTATCGCTATGAGCGGCTTAGTCGCTCCTGTATCTCCTGTAAAGGCAGCTGCAGTTGGTGGTGATTTGATTAAGATGGAAGGTCTTTCATCTGTTTATTACCTAGGCAATGACGGAAAGAGATATGTCTTCCCAAATGAGTCTACCTATTTTTCATGGTATTCAGATTTCAGTGGAGTTGTTACAATTCCATCATCTGAATTACAAAGCTACCCATTGGGTGGTAACGTAACTATGAGACCAGGTACTACTCTTGTGAAGATTACAACGGATCCTTCAGTATACGCAGTTGAACCAAACGGTATGCTACGAAAGATTCAAAGTGAGAGCCAAGCTGCTGCTTTATATGGTAGCAATTGGAACAAGAGAATTGTTGAC
>CAZUDJ010000075.1:0-3302 GCA_964618575.1 uncultured Gammaproteobacteria bacterium
AGATCGATGAGCTTAAAACTAGAGACAACATCGGCGCAGAAGCGAGAAGGGTAGCCAGAGAAATTGATGAACTGTTAGATAGTGAAAATAAAAACTTTATTATCGACTACAGTATGGATTTTGAGGGTATGCCTCTCTCCTTGAAGGAAAACGTGCCAGATGTACAAATTATAGCTACATTTAGATACGTATTAAATAATCCCGATGTCTATGGCGGCTATCAAAAGTATAAGTTGATATCAAACGATATCAACATGCGTAGCATGGCGCGTGGTCTATTTAAAGACGTTGAAAGGGTATCAATAGAAAGTTATCAAGCTAATCAAATTGAGATTAAAAAGTCTCATAAATTAGTTAGGAAAACACTTTCAAATGTTAATTTCCAAACTGAGTACAGTAGAGCTAAATTTGGAGTTATTCAGCAAAATGGTGGCATAGTTGTAAAAATTACGTCCCAAAACGAAGGTATGGGTTGTGAATATGAGGTTCTAGCTGTCAGAAAAGACCAACAACTAGAAATCATTCCTAATGATTTGGAGTTATTTGGCCTTAGGGCCAAACACAATGGAAAAATTAATTATGGACAGCTATTGGCTTTCCATCAATTACTTGATCCAGGAATACAATGTGTATTTTTAAGTGGTCCGGCTGGAACCGGTAAAACCTTAATCGCGATTGCTGCTGCCATGCAGCAAAAAAGTGATTTCAAGCAATTTATGATTACTAATCCCATGACTCCTTTGAGCAATAATGATAAAATGGGATTTTTGCCTGGGGATATGAAAGACAAAATCGCTCCCTGGCTTCAGCCATTTAATCAAAACCTTAGTTTTTTAGAAAGCATAAATGGCATGGCTAAAAACAAGCCCCAAGAAGTTGTCAAAAAAACTAAAGCCAGTAAGTCTAAGAATGCTAAGGAAGAGCCAGAGCAAAAAACATTTGTAAATTTGTGGGAAAAGTATGGCTTTACCTGTCAACCTTTGGGTTTTATTCGTGGACAGTCTATTCCAGACGCCTTTATCATTATAGATGAGGCACAGAATTTATCTCAGCACGAGATGAAGACTATTATCACAAGAGCGGGAAAGGGAAGTAAGTTAGTTTTTTGCGGAGACTTAAGTCAAATTGACGTAGCCTTCCTTTCAAAAAGAACTTCCGGACTCACCTATGCCATTGAAAGAATTAGTGGCACCGGTGCTAAGAGTCGCATGGTAGGAGTTGTAGAACTAACAGAAACTGTAAGATCTAAACTGGCTGCCTTTGCAAGTGAAGTAATGTAGAAATAAAATATTTCAAATCAAAAAGCGTTCTAAAAATTAAGAACGCTTTTTTTCTTTCTCAAACTAGCTATCTGTTTTAAAAAGAAGAACAAGCCCTAGGCTTGCTCTTCTTTAAATCCATTATTTTGCTTGATTAATTATTATAAACTCACTTTTACACCAGGGCTCATAGTAGATGAGATGGAAATGTTTTTAATGAAAACACCCTTAGCAGAGCTTGGCTTAAGTTTTTGCAAATTATCAACAAAAGCTTTATAGTTGTCAATTAATTTATCGTCGCTAAAACTCATTTTACCAATGATAGAATGAAGGTTGCTATGATCATCATTTTTAAAGTTGATTTTTCCTTTCTTAAGGGCAGCGATAACTTTAGCCGGGGTGGGACTAACTGTTTCATTCTTAGGGGAAGGCATTAAGCCTCTGGTACCAAGAATTTTAGCAATCGCACCAAGGTTTCTCATCATCATTGGTTCAGCAACCGCAACTTGGAAGTCAGTTTTTTCAGTTTTTTTAATTTCAGCAATTAATTCCTCACCACCAACTATATCAGCCCCAGCTTCGCGCGCTTCTTTTTCATTTTCAGGACTGACAAAAGCAGCAATCTTTATAGTCTTACCGGTTCCATGAGGAAGGTTAACAGTACCTCTAATTTGTTGATCACTTTTCTTATTGCTTATACCGAGGCGAAAATGAACCTCTAAAGATGAATCAAATTTAGTCTTAGTAATTTTCCTAACTATAGCTACAGCCTCAGAGATTGGATAAGCTTTTTCTTTTTCGTAGATACTACTATAGTCTACTTTCTTCTTTAAAGACGCTTTCTTCTTTTCCTTTTTAGCGGCCGGTTTTTTTTCAACTTTTTCTTTTGTTTTTTTCTCTACCTTTTCAGTTTTAACTTCTTCTTTTTTAACTTCTTCTTTTTTAACTTCTTCTTTTTTTTCTTTTGTCATATTGTTTTGTGGTGCAGGCGTATTTATATTATAGATACTCCCACAATTTACTTAGTTAATTTATTTATTTAATTTCTATACCCATTTGTCTAGCTGTTCCAGCAATAATCTTTTTTGCAGAATCTAGATCTCTGGCACTTAGGTCAGCTCTTTTAATTTCAGCAATTTCACTTAATTGTTTATCTGTAATGGAGCCAGCTTTTTCTGTTAAAGGCTTACCAGAGCCTTTTTTAACACCAGCTGCTTTTTTAATAAGTTCAGCCGCTGGTGGAGTTTTTAGAATAAAGCTATAAGATCTGTCTTCAAAAACAGTAATTTCAACTGGAATAATATTTCCCATTTGATCCTTAGTTTTATCATTGAATTCTTTACAGAACTCAGCAATATTTAAACCATGTTGACCTAGGGCTGGTCCGACTGGAGGGGCTGGATTAGCTTGTCCGCCGGCAATTTGTAATTTAATTTTGCTTTTTATTTTTTTTGCCATATAATTTGTTTATCTTGTGGAGTGCAGAAGCAACACGCCGGTTTTTAAATATTTATGATTTTTTAATTTGTAAAAAGTCGAGCTCAACTGGGGTTTCACGTCCGAATAAAGAAACAGACACTTTAACCTTTCCTTTGGCTTCATCAATAGCGGTAATTTTTCCGTCCATATTTTTAAAGGGACCTTCATTGATTTTAACAGGTGAGCCAATTTCAACATCAATTTGGAATTTAGGATCTTCCACTCCCATTCGCTTTTGTAGAGACTTAACCTCCTCCTCAGAAATAGGGGTAGGGATGGTACCGCTGCCAATAAAACCAGTTACATTAGGGGTGTTACGAACCACATGCCAGGACTCATCGGTTACTATCATTTCTACTAAAATATAACCGGGAAAGATTTTCTCTTCAGAAACTTTTCTCTTACCATTTTTTATCTTAATTTTTTTCTCAGTAGGAATTAGGACATCAAAAATTTTATCTTCCATGTCTAAGGATTCGACTCTTTGCTTAAGGTTTGTAGCGACGTTCTCCTCGTAACCTGAATAGGTGTGAATCACATACCAACGTCGGCCTTGATTTAAAA
>CAZUDJ010000076.1:0-3243 GCA_964618575.1 uncultured Gammaproteobacteria bacterium
TCCCTCATTACCACCATCGCCACTTAACCAAAAATTATTTAAACGAATATTTTTAGTAGCGATATGATTACCAAGATTATCACCTTCACCAGTACCGCTAGGCCAGGCTGTAATACAAGAAGTGCCTATGCAAAACTCCTTTCCTTTAATTCTACCATCTACCTCCAACCTTTGAGTAGGACTGCTGACGCCTATTCCCATATTACCTCTAATATAGACTGCATCACCGCTGTCTCCTAGGTTTAAGGTCTTAGCAAAGACTGAGCCTGAGCTGGCAAATATAAAAACAGATGCTATAAAAAGAACAGCTAAAAAATAGCTCCTCTTGTTTTTTTGAAAACTTATTTTTTTAGTCATAAAGCTAAAAATTCACAATCTATTTATAAGACTGTTATCACTTAGTAAAGTATATCATTTTTAAAAACTGCCCGCAATAAAAAATCAAATAAAAACTTGCTCTATCTCCTCACTAGGTAAGCCATATCATTTATACTATCTAACCAAGGTGAGTATTTAATATCATTTAACTTGGGATAGAAAGTCATTTTTATAAATACTTGCTTCTTATCACCCTGAAATTTAATTTTTTGTCTAGGTTTAATTTTTTCCAAAGCATCTAATGAGTCTCCTAGGTATATCTCTACTAGATTATCAGAAAACTTCTTTTCAAAATAATTCTCATTACTATCTAAGGAAAGACTGAGCTCTTTTATAAGAGCCTCGTAAACTGGATAATTCTTATTATTAATATTTTTTGAAACAACTATCCTTTCTCGACTGTTATCAAAGCCATAGTCTCTGAAAACAAGGGCTTTGCTCTCAACTCCCGCTAAAAATATTTCTATTTTATTTTCTTTAAAATTATAGCCCTCTATCTTTTCTCCTTTTAAGTTAGCTATAAGTTGGGGACTAAGATCTATTGCTCCTTTAATGTGCTTTGTCCCATTTTGCCACAATTTAATTAACTTATTTACCCCCTCTTCCTGACTTAAAATATACCAAGCAGACTCACTTCCCTTACCTTGTTTAAAAATATGAGCTAGAAAGCCACCGTCCATAGCATTGATTTTAAAGAATCTAGAAATATCATAGAGCTCACCTTCTAGGTAATGGTAGGCAATCCCTTCATAACCACTATAGAGAATTATAAAATTATCATCATCTCCACCTACCACAACACTGCCTCCTCCTTTACCGTGCTTAGTTAGGATCTTCTCCTCACTATCAGTATCTATAATTGGACTATACTGGTTATTATTATTTAAAAAATAAATATAGGCCCTCTCCTGGCCCCCTTCTTCAAAAAGAAAAGAGGCTACTCTTTTTTTATCTAAAGAACTCACCCTAGCTGTTATAATATTTTTTCCTATTAAGTCTTTTGGTAGTGGCCGAGGCAAAGAAGCTAAATTGTTTAAAGAGCTAGGAGAAATAAGTTTAACTAAGTTACTATCATCTTGAAATGTATCTTCAAAACTGAAGCTATAGAGTGGGGGAAAACTAAAAGCGGAAATATTTTCATCAAGATACATATCTGTGCTAGCTTCATCTAGGTAGACAGTGGAGGAATAGCCATCACCAAAGCTAGACCAGACCCTAGTTTCTAAGCTCACCTTTTCACGACCTTCAACTAAAACTTCATTATTTAAATTATCCCTAGTTTCAATATAGACGTTATTATGATTGGGCAAATTATTGCCAACTATTTCATCACTACTGCTTTTGGGAGTATTTATAGCCTGAGCTATATGGGGTATTTTATCTAAATCCATTAAGACTGCACTGAGCAATATGAAGATAAGAAGAGCAAGAACTGTAAGGGCAACAGACTCTTCACTTATCATCTGCCACCAATTCTTTTTCTTAATCCTTTTTGGTGTTTGCCTAGTTTTCTTTTTATTTGTAACTCCAGCCATATTTAATTCTTTAAAAAAACTAAAGTCCTAAACTATTACCTCACCACCATCTCACCGACTTCTCCTTTCTCAGCATGACCTGGTGTAATACAACGGAAAGCGTAGGTGCCAGGCTCACTAGGTGACTTAAATAAAATACCTTTTGTTTGGTTTGGCCCCACCAAAACAGCTAAAGCTGAAAGACTTGGATCATCGAAAGTTATAGTATGAACACCGCCATCTTTAGATGAAAAGGAAATAAAAGTTGCCGTATTGGGACTAGTTGCAAAAGATTTAGGGCTAAATGAGTCTTCACTTATTTCAATATTAATGCTTTCTTCCGGCAAGTCGTCTTCTACTAAAAAATTAGTTTGATGAGGTGCCTCAGGGCTCATAACAGCGGCATCGTTTCTGGCAATACTACCTGTCTCAGTTAAGACTTCCCCACTTTTGGTAACTGGACTTGCTCCGGGGGCGACTATTAACCCCTCTTCATTGTTTTCTAAATCTATATTCACATAGTCTTCCCTATCTAAATCTAGTTCTGCATTATTTTCCTCTGCCACCTCATTGACTTGGGGCTCCTTTCTATCTATGAAAATAAAAATCAAAAGAGTGATAAGTAAAATACTTAAGAGAAAAATAATTGTTATAAATTTATTTTTCTCAGATTTTTTTAAACTAGTATCATTTTCCATATTTATATTTTAATTTAATCAATAACAAAGCTAGGTGTCTCTTCTTGATCAATTGCCTTAGTTGGCCAATTACGCCAATCATGACGCTTGGCTGTTAGGCGGTATGAAACATTAACTGGTCTATCGGCTCTAATTATAATTTTTTCTCCTTCTATTTTGTAATAAGTGTTAGCAAAAGAACCTTGCGGGCTAATTAAGACCTCAATATTTTCTGGGCCATAATCAACAACCCGGCGGAAGACCCAAAGATCACTACCCTTTACTTGCTTAGAAAAATCTATAATAGCCTCATATTCACCATTAGTATTTTTCTTAGCAATCTCTAAGCGCCCAGTGTACTCTTCTTTTACTCCACCAACAACTGAAGGCGCAAAAGTAGAATAATTTATACCATTTATACGGTACAGAGGATCAACAGTTGCGGCTGTTATTTTATTAACGCCAACAATATTATGAGTTGTTCCCATGTTAAGATCTCCTGTCATGGTGCCACCAGAAATAGGTAGATTGTCTGCGTTAAGGCTATTTACATAGCCTACTGTTGTAAGAGCATTAGTCTGTTCACTTCCTGGGCTAACACCATCTACCAACATTGTGAATCTAGCCCCACCCACTACATCCAACTTATAAGTAGGATTAGTTTTTCCTATACC
>CAZUDJ010000077.1:0-3142 GCA_964618575.1 uncultured Gammaproteobacteria bacterium
AGATTATAATAATATCTTTATTAATTTTATGTCACAAGAAAATAACTATAATTATAAGGAGGAGGGTTTAGTAGAAGAAGAGAGGCCGAAAGTAGAATTAAATGAGCCTCAAATCTTAGAGTATTTAAGAAAAAGTGAGGAAAATAATGCAGAAATTCTTAAATCTATAAAATTTATTAAGCGTTATTATTTTTGGCGCTCTATTTTCAATACTCTTAAAATAACCTTATTAGTTATCGTTATCATCTTAGGTATTTTGGGCTGGGGGAGTATAATAGAAAGCTTTAGCAATCTTTCCTTAAATGGCATCCAGGGACAATTAACTGAAATGATAAAATAAATCTTTAAGAAAAGATTCATTTAATTAAATAAATCTATGGCTGACAATATAACTTTATTTGCAAAAACAAATTATCGTAATGAACTGAAAAGATTCGGTATTAGAACTGATGACAGGCGTCGTCATATGTATTTGATAGGAAAAACTGGTATGGGTAAATCTACTGTTTTAGAAAATATGATAGTAGATGATATTAGGGCTGGCTATGGTGTTGCGGTGGTAGATCCTCATGGTGACTTAGCAGAGAAAGTTATAGACTACATCCCTAATTATAGGATAAAAGATGTAATTTATTTCAATCCCTCTGATATTAACTATCCCATTGCCTTTAACGTAGTAGAACAAGTAGATGAACATTTACAGCATCTAGTTGCCTCTGGTTTAATCGGAGTATTTCAAAAATTATGGGCTGATTCTTGGGGACCTAGATTAGAGTATATTTTACGTAACGCTATTTTAGCGATTTTAGATTTCCCTGGATCCACTTTGCTCGGTGTGGTGCGCATGTTGTCTGATAAAAATTATAGAAAGCGGGTGGTAGCAAATATTAAAGATCCGGTTGTAAAAGCTTTCTGGGAAAAAGAATTTTCTGGCTATGCTGATAAGTTTGCCTCAGAAGCTGTCTCCCCTATTCAAAACAAAGTAGGACAGTTTTTATCCAGTTCACTTATGAGAAATATTATTGGCCAATCAGAGTCAGCCATTGATATTCGCGATATTATGGACAATGGAAAAATATTAATTATGAACCTGGCTAAAGGACGTATAGGTGAAGACAATTCCGCTCTTTTAGGGGCTATGATGATTACCAAAATTCAGTTAGCTGCCATGAGTCGAGTCGACCAACCGGAAAAGGAAAGAAGAGACTTCTATCTCTATATTGATGAATTTCAAAACTTTTCAACTGATAGTTTCGCTAATATTTTATCAGAAGCGAGAAAATATAGACTCAACTTAGTTTTAGCTCACCAATATATTGCGCAGTTAAGTGAAAAAGTTGAGCCAGCTGTTTTTGGTAATGTGGGTACTATAGTTACATTTAGAGTTGGAGCAGCTGATGCTGAAGTTTTGGTAAAGGAATTTACGCCCATTTTCACAGAAGAAGATTTAGTCAATTTGCCCAAGTACCAGATGTATCTGAAACTAATGATAGACGGCATTGCTTCTTCACCATTTTCAGCTATAGGATTAGAGCCACTAAGAGAAGATGAAAGAACTAACAACACTGAAGAGGTGATAGAATATTCACGTGCTAAATATGCTAGCAAAAAGGATGAGGTAGAAGAAAAGATTATGCGTTGGCATGAAAATTATAATGAAGAGTTAGTGCGTAATGCAAGTAATGCCACTAAAGGAAAAGCGCCTAGCCGAGATTTTGAAAAAAGGCCAGTCACAGCTCAAGAGATACAAGAAGAGGGTTATCCGGCTACTTGTTTTAGCTGTGGTGTTGCCACTAGAACTCCCTTTGAACCTGATGGTGTGAGGCCAGTTTATTGTCGCAATTGTCTAAGCAAAAGAAGAGAGGATAAGCAGGCAGAAATAGAGAGTCGCAAAAAAGCTAAATTGACAGAGGATAGCAGAGCTCAACAAAAAACAGCAACTAAATCTCCGTTAGCAACAAAACCTAAGGTCTCAGAGATATCCTTAAGTGAGTTGAGTCAAAAGAAGCCGGTTGATTTTAAGGGAAGACAAATTAATACAAATAAATTAGTGAGGAAAGAGTACGACACAGGCGAGACTAGTCAAGTTCGAAAAAAAGAAGAAGCTTTGCCAGAGGCAAAAACTAAGCCAAGTAGTCTGGGCAATAAAGGAGAGGAAATAGACTTAAAAGAAGGAAAAAGTGTAGTAATTTAATATTTATGTATTTATTTTTTGACACAGAGACAACCGGATTGCCAAGAAATTATCAAGCTCCCTTAGATGATTTTTCCAACTGGCCTCGCTTAGTACAACTCGCCTGGAGTGTTTATGATTTCAAAGGCAATCACTGGGAATCTTTTGAATATATTATTAAACCAGATGGTTTTGTCATTCCAAAAGAGGCGAGTGACATTCACCGTGTAACTCAGGAAAGAGCAATGGAGGAAGGAGAGCCAATTGTAAAGGTTCTAAAGCATTTTGTAAGTGAGATAGAAAAAGTGACTTATTTAGTAGCCCATAATATTGACTTTGATGAAAAAATAATTGGCTCTGAGCTACTACGAAATAAAATGAGCAATAGTTTGGCCGCCACCAATAGAATTTGCACCATGAAGCGCAGCTCTGACATTTGTCGTATTCCTAGCGGAAGAGGGACATATAAGTGGCCAAACCTAAGCGAGCTACATACCTTCCTTTTTCAGACTGGCTTTTCCGATGCCCACGATGCTATGGTTGATGTGAAAGCTTGCGCTGATTGTTTTTTTGAGTTAAAAAGAAGAAAGCTTATCTAGACTTAAAAATGTCTCTAAAAGATTTACTTAATACTTATGCCAATTAATCATGATTATCTAAGAGTGGGTAAGGCCACTGACTTAAGCGGAAAAGATCATAAGCTTTATCGTTTTTTTGAAATTTTACCAGGCCTGCTTTCTATAGTTACTTTAGTGGGCTTATTTATACTATCTTATTTTAAGCCTGTTTTTATTGCTTATTTTATTATTGCTTTTGACGTCTACTGGCTTTTGCTGGTTTTCTATATGGCAATTTTTTTAATTACCTCATTTAGAAACCTAAAACGAGGTCTAAAGACAAACTGGGAGAAGAAGTGCCAAGACTTAGAAGAAGGAAAGTATGATAAAAAAGAAGTAGCAGACACGGCTT
>CAZUDJ010000078.1:0-3104 GCA_964618575.1 uncultured Gammaproteobacteria bacterium
CTTAAGCTGAGAGCCTAAATTACCTTTTGCCCCAAGTATAACTATTTTCATATTATTTATTTATTTTTCTATATTTTGCAAGTCTATTTATAACCTATATTTTAGTCCAAGCCTCATCTTGGCGTACTAAGAGGTCTTTGGCTTTTTCCGGCTCAGCCATTAATTCTTTTACTATTAATTCCATCCGCACTCCTTGTGAGCCTTTAACTAGCAATAAATCTCCAGCTTTAATTCTGTTTTGCAGGAAAGGACCAACATCACAAGACTTACTAAAGTAAAACATATAATCTTCATTAAATCCAGCCTCAGCTGCTCCGCGCATGAAATCTCGAGCTCTTTCTCCCACTGCAATTAAAAAGTTTATTTTTTCTTTAGCCACCTTTTCTCCTATTTTTCTGTGCCCCTCTTCGGTGTAGGCACCGATCTCAAGCATCTCTCCTAAAACAGCGTATTTATTATTTTCTTTATCTATATTCATTTTTGCAAGTATATCAAGAGCGGACATTACAGCCTCAGGTGAGGAGTTGTAAGTATCATCTATTATAAATGAATGCTTTATACCGGGGAGCATATTCATCCTTCCTGGTGGTAGGGAAAAATCATGCAAGCTAGAGGCTACTTCTAAAACACTCAGATCTAAGCTACTAGCTACTGCAAAAGCAGCTAAAGCAGCATAAATAGAAGGCTCAGAGATTACATTTTTCATATTAACTGGAACAACCGAACCCTCATGTTTAACTTTAAAAGTAATTCCTGAAAGGTCATAGTCCCCTTTTCTAAAGTTATAGACTATATCCTGGGTTAAAAAATCTGCTTCTTTATCCTTTATGCCATAACTTAAAACTGGCGCCTTTGATATTTTAGCCATTTCCTTAACTGGCTCGCTATCAAAGTTTAAAATGGCTAACCCATTTTTTTCCAATGACTCAACTAAAACTTGTTTTTCTTTTTTAATGTTGTTGACGCTACCAAAGTATTCTAGGTGGGAATGGCTAACTGAGGTAACTATGGCGATGTCCGGCTTTACAATAGACACGAGGTAACTCATATCCCCTATCCTATCTATCCCCATTTCTAAAATAACAATTTCTGGATAATCTTTATCCCTGATTATAAGCAAAGCCATGGCTTTAAAGTGCAGCCTAAGCCAAGCAAAAAAAGACTTGCCCGCTGAATTTGCACCTATAATAGTTAAAGGTAGACCTATTTCATTGTTATAGTTTTTTATACTCGCCCTTACTTTAAATTTAGTATGTAAAACTTGCCAAACTGCTTCTTTGGCACTACTTTTACCCACAGAGCCCGTAATAGCTATTATTTTGGGTTGATACTTTTTAATTATCAACTTAGCTAATATTCTAAGGTTATTCTTTAGTATTTTACTCAAATATTTGCGCATATATTATTCTTTTATCTAGTCTTAGGAACAGCGTAGTAATTTAAAATAAATTCAGCAATATCGCGCCACAGCGGTAAAGCTGATCCTTCAGCAAACTTAACTCCTTGTGGTTTGTCAATTTTAGTTAACATCACAAAAGCTGGATTCTCGATTGGGGCAATACCTATAAAGGTATGAATATGTCCGCTTTTACTATAGCCGCCAACACTAGCAATTTGGGCTGTGCCCGTTTTGCCTCCAACATAATAACCATCGATGGCCGCCTTTTTTGCATGGCCTTTTTCAACTACGTTTACTAGCATTGCCGATACTGTGGCAGCTGTACTTTCTGATATTACCTGAGCTACAGATTTTGGCAAGATATTTTGTTCCTTGTCACCCGGTCCTATTATTTTTTTTACAACATAGGGTTTCATCATAAGGCCATGGTTTGCGATTGCTTGAAATGACATTACCATCTGCAGTGGCGTAGTAGCAATTCCCTGTCCAAAAGAGGCGGTGGCAGCATCAATTTCCTTTACTCTCGGACTTAGTAGATTGTTAATATTACCAGTACTTTCTGCGCCAAGTTCTATACCTGTACGCTCACCAAAGCCAAACTTCTTTAAATAATCAGCAAATACTTTAGGCCCTACCTGGTTCATGGCAAAAATTGCGCCTGTGTTTAAAGAGTTATCCAAAACTGAATTCATATCTACTACACCATGAGCTCCATGGGTGGCAAAGTCAGAGTTTGAGATTGGTTTGTGCCAACCTTTAATCATAATACTTCCCTTGTCCTCGTAGGTGGTGCTGGGGGTAATTTTTCCTTGATCAATAGCAATAGCTAGTGTAATTGCCTTAAAAGTCGAACCTGGTTCATATTGATAGAAAATGGCCGGGTTGTTATAGACTGAGATATCTTTTTCAGCGCGATAATTATTAGGATCAAAATCAGGAACTGAGCACATTGCTATTATGGCTCCTGTTTTGGGCTCCATCACTATCACTGAGCCACCAGCGGCATTATGTTTTTTAACAGCAGCTTGTAGTTTTTCACAAACTGCAAACTCTATATTTCTATCTATAGTCAAAACTAAGTCACTGCCCGCCTCGGGCTTTACATACTCTCTATCATTTATGATCATTAAATTTGATTTATTGGCCATGTCTGTTTTAAGAGACCCCGGCTTACCAAATAATTCAAAGTTAAAAAATTCTTCTAAACCATAACGTCCTTGAGGTTCGCCGTCTGTTTGACTAGTAAAGCCAGTAAGATGCGAGGCAATATTATTTTCTGGATAATAACGATATTTTTGTAAAGTAAAGCCAAAGCCCTTTACTTTAAATTGTTTAGTGGGATTATCTCGATAAACAATCTTGCCCAAGCGAAGCATAAGATCATCTTTATATACAGCCTCATCATTTTCTTCAGTATCGGCTACGTGAGCATAAAGACTAAGCAAATTCTCTCCATCTAGCTTACTTACAAGTGGTTCATAGGGATCGCCAGGTTTATCTAACTTTTTTAAGTAATTATCCAATATAGCTTCTTTAGTTGAAGTGGCAACTATTACTTCTGTTAAATCTGGATTATTTTTTTTAATTTCAGTTTTTAACTTTTCTTCATCAAAAAATGTATATAGTTTTTCTGCTACCGCTCGAGGATCGCTTATATCTTTGGGGACTACATAAACTTCAGCAAACTCTTTATTGGTAGCAATAG
>CAZUDJ010000079.1:0-3045 GCA_964618575.1 uncultured Gammaproteobacteria bacterium
TTGGAAAGCGCGTATACCGCAAGGTATCAAGGGTTCGAATCCCTTACTCTCCGCAGTTACAAAAAAGCAGTTTTAATTAGCTGCTTTTTTGTTTATTTTTAGTTTATAGAGATTCCATATAGCATTTGCTATACTAATAATATGAATAAAAATGATAATAAAATTATATTATTTAATAATAAGCAAGTTCGTCGTCACTGGGATGAGGATAACGAGCTTTGGTATTTTTCTGTTATAGATGTAGTAGAGATTTTAACAAATAGTCCAAGACCAAGGAAATATTGGAATGCTTTAAAAATAAGCCTAAAAGAAGAGGGCAGTGAACTGTCCCAAAAAGTAGGACAACTGAAATTAGAGTCATCGGATGGTAAAAAATATTCTACTGATGTAGTTTTACTGTAAAACCATTACAACTGTACCCTATTTTATTGCAGTTATAAAAAAATAAGGATAAATCCTTATTTTTTATTTAGCCACCTATTTAAAATAAATAAGAGCTGTAGACGCCTAAGGAAATAGGCCTAAGTTTTAATCTTTCCAGAGATCATTAAAAGCTTTTGATACTTCCTCATCGCTAGCTTCTGGATTATTTTTTTTATATTCTTCTACCCACTTGTCTAGCGCCTTTAGGTTTTCGTCATAAGCTTCAGTACCTCCTTCGTAATTTTCTCTTTCTTCTATATAACGATTGAAGTTATCAAACTTATCATCTAAAAGTATCCTTGCGCCTAGTAAAATAACGGCTAGGCCAAGGACAATGAGTAAGATATTTTTTGTTTTATTTTTCATAGTTTTATTATTAGATATTAGTTAAATTAAAATTAATTATTTTTTAAAATTGAAATTGCTCTAGTGATAGCTTTTTTATTAGTATCATACCTTACTAAGTCTATAGCTTCCTGAACGCTAAGCCATTTAAACTCTTCGTGCTCATCGCTAATTTTTATCTTTTTTGACAGGGCTAGACTAAGACATGTTGTAAAGACATATTCATTTAACTCATGAATACCACCAGCTAAAAAATTAAAATGATAGCCAGTGTATTTAATTTTTTTAGGGATAAGACCTATCTCTTCTTTCATCTCTCGAGCGGCAGCGCTAGAGAAATCTTCTCCGATATGGACTCCGCCGGTGATAGTTTGCCAAAAGGAGCCTTTTTCAATATTTCTATAAAGTACTAAGACTTCATATTTAGCCTTTGCGCTTTTACGGCAGATAACTATATTAACTTGGGCAACTCTATTGCCAGATTGGCAGGTTTTTATTGCCTTAGCTGCTCTTTTTATTTCTTTACTTTTAGTGTTGGCGATATTTAAAACAAAGACAGGAATATTTAGTTTTGCCGGTAGTAGTTCGCTGTAGAAATAGTTAAGAGAGCTTATGTGTTGCTTGTTCGAACTCCCAGTGCTCTCTTTAACTTTTATATAAACCAATAATATTTTGTGTTTTTTAAATATGCCTCTTAGTTCGTTTAGTTTTTTCGCGCTAGGAAGTTTTTTGCCTTGTCGGTATTTATCAAACAATAGGGAAAGTTCTGCTTCGGTAGATATGCTAGCCTTGTTAGGTTTTATAAAGGAGAAGCTAGGTAGTTTAGCTATTTTTTCTTTTAACTCTTCTGAGGATGACAGGATAATAGTATTTTTCATTTTATTCTAAATGGATAGATTTTTCAAAGTCGCCCAGCTTGGCTTTTATTTTAGGATGCCTGTCTAAACTTGGATCTTGATTTAATAGTTTTTTAACCTCTTCCTTTGATGCTGCTAGGAAGGTGTCAGGGAAGAAGCTGGCAATTTGCATTTCCATAAAACCACTTTGCATCTTTCCGTAAATATCGCCCGCTCCCCTAAGTTTTAAGTCAGTTTGAGCCAGAGTAAAGCCATCTTGGTGTTTTTCTAGAGCCCTTAAGCGCTCAGATGATTTCTGCGAGGAAGTATCTGCTTTGCTAGTAAAGAGAAGACAATATGATTGATGCTTGCTTCTTCCCACTCTACCTCTAAATTGATGTAATTGGGCAAGACCAAATCTCTCAGCACTTTCAATGGCAATAACTGAGGCATTGGCAATATCTACTCCCACTTCTATTATTGAAGTTGAAACTAATATATCTATTTTCTTATCTAACATATCCGCCATAACCTTCTCCTTAGCAGCGCTAGACATTTTGCCATGAAGGAGGCCGATTTTAAGCTGAGGAAATACTTCTTCTTGTAGGCGTTTGTGCTCAGCTTTAACAGATTTCACCTCTAAGCTGTCAGAGTCTTCTACTAAGGGACAAATGACAAAGGCTTGGCGGCCTTTTTGGATTTCACTTTCTATAAATTCATAGGCTTTTTCTCTTTCACTTTCTTTTGTTAGCTTGGTGATTATTTCTTTTCTGCCTTGAGGCATTTCTTTTATTATAGAAAGATCAAGGTCACCATAGATAGCTAGGGAAAGAGAGCGGGGAATGGGGGTAGCGGTCATGGAGAGAAAATGAGGGATAGTTTTATCAGCCTTATTAAAATCTAATATATTTTGTCTTTGTCCTACCCCAAACCTATGCTGTTCATCGACTATAGCTAAGGCGATGTCAGGTAGCTTATTTTTTTTATAAATAAGAGCGTGAGTGCCGACAATAATGTCAGTTTCTTCACTTATCTTATCTTTCCTCGATCCGGTAAGAAGAGAGATATTAATAGGAGTGGGGCTGTTTTTAAATAATTTAGAAAGTGAGTCAAAGTGCTGACGGGCTAGTATCTCAGTTGGGGCCATAAGGACAGACTTCTTTTTATTGAGGGCGCAGTTATACAAGGCGATAGCCGCAACAACAGTCTTGCCGCTACCAACATCACCTTCTAGCAACCTACTCATAGGTTTTTCTTTGCCTATATCTTGTAGTATCTGCCAAGCAGTCTTTCTTTGGTCGTTGGTCAGTTTATAGGGAAGCGAGGTGATAAACTCTTTAGTTTCTTTTTCATAGAAATCAATTGGATGGGCTGCACTAGCGCTTAGCTCATTTTTTGTTATTTGAGACTTAAGTTGGCGAAAGAAAAGTTCAGAAAATAT
>CAZUDJ010000080.1:0-3044 GCA_964618575.1 uncultured Gammaproteobacteria bacterium
ATAAAAAAAATTAAAAGATCTAATATAAAGCTTTGGCTACTGTCCTTAGTCGCCCTGCTCTTTATCTTTAGTCCAGGACTATTGCTAACTAAAGGCGAGCTTAAGGCAGCTGCCATTAATCTAATTAATGACCCTAGCTTTGACAAAGATATAAGCCAAAATTGGTTTCTTTGGAAAAGTGATAACTCAAGTCGAGTTTATACACTCGCTAGAGGCTATGAAACTCCCTTTGGGCACGGTCCCTACTCCCTAGCGATTAAAGCTAATGGCCCTAGGTCAAATAATAGTGACGCTGGTATAGTCAGTACTGATTTAAATCGTTTCACAGTCTCAGAGGGCAAAAATTATAGCTTTAGCTTCTATGCTAAGGCGGGTGGTGAAACTAAAATATCTCTATTTTTAGAAAGCGCGGAAAACTACCAAGCTATTAGTTCTAGTCATGAGATTGAGCTAAGTGATAAATGGCAAAAATATCAAGTAAGTTTTAAGCCTAGTCAAAGTGGAAAGGCCGCCCTGTCTATAGTTTTTGGAAACATCTCAGATGGCGAAACTCTTTTCTTAGATGGTTTCTACCTCTTTGAAAATAATATCAGCTTAAACACAAAAGAGGTGGTGGGCTATATAGGTGAGACAAACAAATCCTTAGACATTAAAAATGGAAATCTATTATCTTTATCGGAATATAAGATTGAGCTTCCCTATTTAGATAAAACTAATGGTAAAATTACTAGAAAACAGTTTAGTCCCTCGTCTATAAAGGGTAGTCGTATATACTTTGAAATGATGCCCCAGACTTTTAGTGGTACAGCTTATGTTTATGCCTCCGGTTCAGTAATAGGTGAATTTAATTACAACGTAAAACTAAAACTCCATGAATATTCTCCTGAACCCCTAAGGGCAGATGAAGATGTTGTTGTCCATGCTAGTGGTCTAAACCCTAATTTAGAAAATAATGTTCTAATTGTAAGAGTTGTAGATAAAGAGGGTAAATACAATGAAAGATGGATTAAGCCACATTATATAGATAACAGTCTAAGTCAAGCTGTGTTTAAACTCCCAGCTGGAATAGTAAGTAGTCGAATGTCACTGCGAACATATCATAATAATTTGGAAGGAGCTTCAATAGAAAATAAATCAAATTCCTTAAACTACAAACTAAAACCAGTAATTAATTCCCTAAATTGGTCTAAGCCTGGCTATGAGCAAATTGGTGATAAGATAAATATTACTGGTAAAGGTATCGCTAATCGCAGTACCGTTAAATTTTATGATGAAGCTGGTAATTTTATCTCCCAAACAAATGGTCAGGTCGTTAACATAAATGAGGAAGCTGGCACTGAAACTATAGAGGTCCCAACCCCTAGCCTACTCAACAAAGTTCAAGTAACTGTCGAGGTAGATTCCTATGAGTCTGATAAAGCCGAAGCTTTAAACTACTCGGCTAGACCCATACTTCGCTCGATTGATGCCACTCACTCACGACGCTTAAGCGTTTCCAATAATCAAATTCCAGCCACAAAAGTTGGTAAAACAATAAAATTAAATGGCAGTGGCTTTAAAAGTGAAGATACTATTTATGTTAATTTAAATAGCTTAAATGGCAAGCTAAGAGTTCCTGTAGCCAGTGAAAAAATAAATAAAAATGGTACTCAAATAGAGTTAACTATCCCTAAGTCTGTCCAAAGCGGCCAGATTAGCCTAGAGGTAAACGGCGAGACTTCAAATGAGTTATCTTTAGAGATTATTCCTGACATCGTCTCTATTACCCCTCTTGTCCCTAGCCCGGGAGAAGAAATGTCTTTCTGGGTTAGTGGCTTTGGTCTAGATATAGACAAAGCTAGTGTTTACTTTAAACTTAATAATAATGAAATTGTCTCTACCAAGCCCACTTCTCTTACTATCTCAGACTATGGTGATGTTATAGTAAAAGTTAACGCTCCCAAGGCAATATCTAATAATAGCTCATCTATAAAACTTCAATATGATTACTGGTCTAGTGATGAAAGTTATGAACTTAAAAGCAGCCCTGTAATTGTAAGAGCTGGAATTAATCCTGATAATAAAATAATGAATATTAAAGGTCATGGATTCTCCAGTAACTTAAAAGAAAATATTATAACTTATAAATATGCCGATGGCACTATTGTTGACACCAAGGCAAAGATGCTAAGTGTAGAAAATACTAGTGAAGGTCAAGAAATTAGAGTACAAATTCTTGATGATTACTACTACGGCTATATCTCCATAAAGGTAGGAGAGGAGCAAAGCAATGAGCTTAACATTGGTCCAGCTGTTATTGCTCGTCTAGCCAGAAGGGTGGAGTTTGTTACGGCGGAAAATAGAGTAATGGGTGTACTCTATATAAGCGGTCGTAACTTCGGTAAAGATGGTGATGTTAAACTTGGCGACACTTGGGCTAAAACCCACTACCGCACTAACACTTTCATTATCGCTGTTGTAGAAAAAGATCAAGTTAATCAAAATCCAGTAATAGTTACTAAAAAATAATTCTAGTATCTAGATAAGGAGAATAAAAAACAGACTCATACTTATTATGAGTCTGTTTTTTATTATAAACTGTGTTTACCTATTCATTATCTCTCTTTCCACATCACCCTTGTCTAAGTTCTTAGTACAGAAGAACCAATCGTGACAATGAATATCTTCCTTGTTTTCCATTCTCGCTTGAGCTACGCCACATGAGCCAGCAGTAGGGACAATTACGTCATCACCTGGATTCCAGTCAGCTGGAGTAGCGATGTTATACTTATCAGCTGCTTGCATAGCAATTAAAGCTCTGTAAAGCTCATCAAAATTACGACCAAGACTTAGTGGGTAATAAATTATAGCTCTAATTTTTGCTTCTGGATCGATAAAGAATACAGCGCGAACTGCTTGAGTAGTACTTTCCCCTGGCTGCACCATACCGTACTTCTTGGCTACATTCATTGAAATATCTTCTATCAATGGGAACTTAACCTCTACATTTTTCATCCCCTTAAATTCTATCTTTTCTTTAATATTTCTAAGCCAAGCAATGTGAC
>CAZUDJ010000081.1:0-3041 GCA_964618575.1 uncultured Gammaproteobacteria bacterium
GTTATTAAAGGAACATTTTTACTATACTTATATTTATTTTAAAATAAAGTTTTAAAATTTAAACATTGTTCCTCAAGGAACATTTGCTACGTTATTTGAAAATCATTAGTTGAAATTTGTGATATACAGTGATAAACTTAAATAAGAGATTAAAAATATAAAAAAATAAATAAACTCAATATGACTAAAAACTGTTTAATAGTTAATACTGGCAGTGCTTCTAAAAAGTATAGCTTTTATGTTGGAAAAGATCAGGAGTATACGGCTCATTTCGAGCAAGAAGGCTCATCTCTGATAGTAACAGAGAAGATAAACGGAGAAAAGATAAAAAGAGTACTTAAAAAAGAGGATTATCCTAAATCTGCTCGTTTAGTAATAGACTCTTTACTTGATAATAAGATTTTAACTAAAGAGAGTGATTTAGGCGCTATAGGGATTAGAGTTGTGGCTCCAGGAAAGTATTTCTTAGAAACTCAGGAAATTACTGAAGAATATATAGAAAAAGCAGAAGAAACTTTAGAAAAAGTACCTTTACACCTTGGTCCAGCCCTAGATGAGATAAAAAATTTAAAAAGTATTTTTTTAGACACTATTCCCTTGATTGCTGTTTCAGATAGTGCTTTTCATAAAAATATGCCTGAAGAGAACCATTTATACTCAATTCCAATAGAAGATAGTCGAAAGTTAGGTATTTATCGCTTTGGCTATCACGGAATATCAATTCAATCAATTACTTGTCAGCTTAAAAATATTTTAGGAAAAATGCCAAGTCGAGTAGTTATTTGTCATTTAGGTGGTGGCGCTAGCATTAGTGCAGTAAAAGATGGCAATAGTATTAATAACACCATGGGCTTTACTCCTCTTGAAGGCTTAACCATGGCGACTAGGGTTGGTGATATAGATCCGGGAGTAGTTATATACTTATCAGAGAAGCTAAAAATGAATCACCGCGAATTAGAACAATATTTTAATAATCGCTGTGGATTACTTGGTTTATCTGGTAAAAGCGATGATATAAGGGAGCTTTTGGCTAATGAAAAAGAGGGCCATGATGATTCGAGCTTAGCTTTAAAGGTGTATGTAGCTAGAGTGAGGGAAAATATTGCTAAGATGGCGGCTGACCTAGGAGGAGTTGATGTCTTAGTGTTTGCTGGCACTGTTGGCGAAAGATCCTATATACTAAGGAGAAGGATATGCGAAGGCTTAGAATTTATGGGCATAAAGTTAGATGAAGATAAGAATGATTTAAACGAGGGGGATAATTTAGATATTGGTAGTAATGATGCAAAGGCTAAGATAATGATAATTAAAACTGATGAAATGGAAGAAATTGTTAAGGAGGTTTATAAAGTAATCTAAAAAATATAAATTTAGCGCTAGTTTGTTGTAATGACATAAGAATGTATTATTGTCAATAGATTATCATCTATTATTGCTAATATTAAATAAAAATAACTATATGATATACGACTTAATTATCATCGGCTCTGGTCCATCTGGAATGACAGCTGGAATCTATGCTTCAAGAAGGGCGATGAAAACTCTAATTATTGGAAAAGAGTTAGGTGGACAGTTGGTCTGGGCCAATGAAATAGAAAACTACCCTGGTTTTGAAATAATTAAAGCCTATGATCTTGTAAATAAAATAAAAGTACAAACAGTTAATGCTGGAGTTGAGTTTAAAGACGCCGAGGTTAAGAAGATAACACGCCTAGCTAATGGCAACTTCTTATTACACGCTGGTCAAGAGGAGTATCAGGCTAAAACAGTTATTACAAGCTCTGGCTTATCGCCACGTCGCCTGGGCGCACCAGGAGAGATGGAGTTAAATGGAAAGGGTGTTTCATATTGTGCAAACTGTGATGGGCCGTTTTACAAAGATAAAACAGTAGCAATTATCGGCGGAGGAAATTCAGCCTTAGATGCTGCTGAGTTTATGTCTAAAATAGCCAAAAAAGTATACTTAGTTCACCGCAGAGATGAGTTTAGAGCTTTTGATGTATTGGTAGATGAAGTTAAGATTAGGCCAAACATTGAGCTTATGATGAATACTGAGGTAAAGAAGATTATTGGTGAAACTAAAGTAGAAAAAATAAAGCTACTTAACACAAAAGATCAAAAGGAAACAGAGCTAGACTTAGACGGAGTTTTTGTAGAAGTTGGTCGTATTGCTAGTACGGAGCTGGTAGCTGAGTTTGTGGACTTTGATGAAGTCAAGCAAATATTAGTTGACGATAGCATGGCAACAAAAACACCCGGTTTTTTTGCAGCTGGAGATGTTGTCGCAAGTGAATACAAACAAATTACAATTGCAATGGGGCAAGCGACTATAGCGGCTCTAAGTGCTTATCAATACATACAAATGAATAACAAATAAATGGAGAAATATAAAAGAATCGTTTTTTAAACGATTTTTTTATAGGAAAATAAGGAGATCATTGCTATAATGAGATTATATATTTTAGTTAAATTATAATTACTATGAAAAAAATAAATCTAGTTTCGGCTAACATGGGTTACGGGCACCAAAGAGCAGCTTATCCACTCCTGCACTTAAGTGATAACGAAATTATTACTATCAATGATTATCCGGGGATACCAAAATGGGAAAAGGATTATTGGGTTAAGAATTTGAGTTCTTATGAGAAAATATCACGTTTTAAGAAGGTGCCTATACTTGGTTCTTTAACCTTTTCTATCATGGATTATTTTCAAAGGATAAAACCCTTTTACCCCATCCGTGATCTCTCCAAACCAACTGCCCAACAGCTTTATTTTATAAGTTTAATTAAAAAAGGTTTAGGCAAAGACTTAATTGAAAAATTAAATAAAACTAAATTGCCAATGGTAACAACATTTTTTGTAGCTATGTATGTAGCAGAGGAGCATAATTACCAAGGCGATGTTTATTGCATAGTTTGTGATGCTGACATTTCTCGTGCTTGGGCGCCAGTAGACCCAGCTAAGAGTAAAAGTAAGTTTTTAGTACCGAACAAAAGAGTGAAGGAAAGATTAATGATGTATGGAGTTTTAGAAACTAA
>CAZUDJ010000082.1:0-3038 GCA_964618575.1 uncultured Gammaproteobacteria bacterium
ATTTTATTTCCTCCATACATTTTATTATAACATATTTAATATAAATTAAGCAATGTGTCTGCGAACAGAAAAAAATTAACATTTTTCTATCTGGTCTCTTATAAAAAGCATGATAGCTAAAAAACTATTTAGAAATTATTTGCCACATGCTATAGTTAATAGATAATATAAGTAGTTCAATGCAAAGCATGGCTATGAAAAAAAAAGAGCTTAAAATTGGCTTAGCGCTAGGTGCTGGTGGTTTTCGCGGACTAGCCCATATCGGGGTTTTAAAAGTCTTAGAGGAAAACAATATAAAAATTAGCTACATTAGTGGTACTAGTATAGGTGGACTAATCTCAGCCTACTACTCGGTCTTTGCTGATACAAAAAAACTAGAAGAAGAAATTCATACCTGGCCTATAGATAATTTATATAAATTTATAGATCTAAGTTGGACTGGGGGCATGGTGGCCGGGAATAAGTTTAATAACTTTTTAAATGAGCAGTTTGGTAAGCTAAGATTTTCTGACACTCAAATACCACTACAAATCATGACTTCTAACCTAATCGATGGACAAGGTGTAGTGCTTTCCTCTGGAAAACTAAGTGAAGCAATTAGGGCCACAGTATCAATCCCCCTTATGTTTCGTCCCCACAAAATTAAAGGCAAGCTCTTGGTAGACGGAGGTCTGAGCTCACCGGTACCAATTAAGCTAATTAAAGAAATGGGGGCTGATATTTTAATAGGTGTAAATCTTTATCACAAAAATGAATTTGTCGCTCGCAAGTTTAGCATGCCTAAGGTTGCCCTAACTAGCACTAGGATTGCACTGCATAACTTAGCTAAGCATGACATAGCACAGGCCCACGTTGCCATCTGTCCAGATGCTTCAAGTATTATGACCAATGATGGTCTGAAGAAATATAATCTTAGAACTGCCAATAAACTTATTAAAATAGGAGAGAAGTCGGCTAAGGCAGCCTTACCTAAGATTAAAAAGCTTATAAACACTGACTCATAATTAATAGCAGACAATCAAGATAAATAAAAAAAAGGAGTTCCATTTTGGTTCTCCTTTTTAATTATTCTGACTATTGTTAAATTAATTGTTTACAAGCACAGCCTTGATTTGATCGGTAGATATCGCTAAGACCTCCCTGGTGGTGTCAATTATCTGACCTGCTAGGAGATCATTTATAATCCACCACTCACTAGGTGATACTTTGCCATTAATACACTCACCGTACCTGATACTTGACCGCAGGCTATCCTCATTGGCTTGCCAGTACTGCACTGATCTAATGGCTAGCCTAGATACCCCGCCCAGAAACACATTCTGAGCTGAAACTACTTCCCCAGACTTTGATCTGTTGTGTCGCTTGTTAAGAGCAAATATAAATCTTTCTAAACCCTCTAGCTCTCTTATAAGCTTATCTAAGGATCGGTAGTTCTTTTTCTTGAGTTGGGATATACCCTGTGTTAGTACAGCATCTTTCTCAAATCTGTCTAAAGCGTTGATAAGGTCCACTAAGGCATTTATTTTATCAGGATTATGGTTGATAAAATTAACAGTTCTCTCTAAAGCTCCAAGCTCCATGTCTAGTTCAGCTAGATATTTTCTTGGACTAGAAATAAAAGCTCTTGAAAATGCAAAAAATCTTTTCATTGCCGTGTTGTTTTTGAAGTTAATAATTCGGATAATTACTAAGCGTTCATATTATTTAAAGAAAACGCTTAGTAATTAGCCGAATAAACCTATTTATTAAAGTCCTAAAGTCTTAATAAATTATCATATTTAGTGATAAGTGTCAAGTTAAAGTAGCCGGCTAATTTATATTTCCTGCAATGAAAACAAAAAAAATTGAAGTCAGCAACTTAAGATTTATAAGCTGACAAATAACACTAAGCAATTACTTCTGCTAATTTATCCAGGATCGAATATTTATTATTCACTATAATATAGCTATTTATTAATTTACAAGATAATGATCAATGGCCTCATTTAAACTCTCCTGTGTGGGCTGGCCAGTAAAATACTTTCCATTTACAACTATAACTGGAACCCCATTGAGACCTAACTTTTGGAAGATAGCAGTCGTTTCGGCCACTCTTCTTGAGTACCTATCGGAGATCATGCACTCTAAGTATTGCTCTTCATCTATCCCCCCTATTGATCTTGCTATCTGAGTAAAATACTCTGGTGTTCCCGCAGCTGAGAGTGCAAACATAGCCTCTCCTAGTTCCATATTTTTCTCCATACCGACAAAGGGCTCCATTCTATTTATCAAGCTTTTATGCATCTCCCAATACTTCCCTTGCTCCTCGGCACAGTATGTAGCATGGACCGATGAGTAGCCTAGGTCAAAGAAAATATTTACCTGCACTGAGGCAAACCTAAGCTCATCTTCATATTTTTCCAGTGTGGGCTCTATCACCTCTTTATATAAGGGAAGACAGTCTGGGCAAAAATAATCTGAATACATTATCATAGTCACCTGGGCATCTTCCGGACCCTTTAGGGGCGCTTCGCCTATTAAGCTTGAGTAGGAATTATTATTATTTTCATTATAAAACTTAATATCACCTGACTTAGAGCTAGAGCGTGAAAGTATTAGTAAAAGCGCTACAAATAGCAAAGATATAATTACAAAAACGTATGTTTTCCAGTTATTTAATTTTATAATATTGCTCCGTAGATTAGAGAAGGAAAATCTAAGTTTCTTTTTACGCTTTAAATCCACTTCACATACCCCATCTTTGCAAATTGTAACCTTCTTCGCACTCAAAGAGATAAGTAATAAAATTAGCGATACTCCTAAAAACCACCATTTATAGTCTGTGAAAAAAGAGAATACGAACATAAGCCCTGCACCAACAAGCCCTAAGGGGGCTAGAACGCAAGGAAGGCAGATCCCGCTTAAAGCTAAAATCACACCCATCAAACCCCCACTACCAGATATTAAGCCTATACTTTTTAAGAAATTATTGAATTTATTTTCTTTTTTTTTCATAATTTATAAATTTATTTAAAGAAACTTGTATTTATAATTATATA